>JALUVW010000119.1 GCA_027020105.1 Candidatus Falkowiibacteriota bacterium | reverse complement strand
ATTGAATACATAAATTTCGCCAAACGGGCAATTTTGTCGGCCGACGTAATCAACACGGTGAGCGAACAGCACCGAAAAGAAATTATGACAAAAAAATTCGGGCAGGACTTGGACAGAATTTTGAAAAACAGGGAAGACCGGCTGTTCGGCATTGTCAACGGAATTGATTACAACGTGTACAATCCCAAAAACGATACGACGATTTTTAAAAACTATGACCACAGAAAAATTCACCGCAAAAAATTAAACAAAGAGTATTTGCAAAAAATAGTGGGGTTGCCGATTGACAGCAAGCTGCCGGTTATCGGGTTTACTTCAAGGGTTACTTTTCAAAAAGGATTTGAATTGATTTTGGAGATTTTGGAGCATATATTGAATTTGGACGTTCAGGTTATAATAATAGGAACGGGCGAGAAAGAATACATAAGAAAATTGTTAAAAATACAAAAAAAATATCCGGATAAATTGGCCGTTCTTCCTTCGCATGAAAAAAACCAAAAATACGAAGCGTTGGTGTACGCCGGAACGGATTTGTTTTTGCTTCCGTCGCACCATGAGCCCTGCGGCATCAACCAGCTTATCGCTATGCGGTACGGATGCATACCGATAGTCAGGAGGGTCGGGGGTTTGCGCGACACCGTGACCAATTTTGACCCGATGACCAATACGGGCAACGGGTTCACGTTTAAAAACTTTAACGCTTATTCCTTGTTCGGGACGATAGTGAGGGCGCTTGAAGATTATCGCCACAAAGGGCCGTGGCGAGAACTTATTGTCAGGGCGATGCAGGAGTCAAACAGCTGGGAAATACCGGCCAAGAAGTATATCGCCCTATACCATACGGCGCTGAAATTGAACGGCGCCGCCAACAAAAAAGATAAAAACAAGAAATAAAAATCACTCAGACTTTCGGTTTTATAATTTTTAACTTTAAGCTTTTAATCGCTCCTATGCTTTGGATAAATTTTTTGCATTTTTACCAGCCGGCGAACGCCGACGCTCATATCATCAAAGAAGCCACCGAAGAAAGCTATCTTCGCATAGCGCGCGCGTTGGAAGAAAATCCCGACGTCAGGTTTACGTTGAACATTACCGGATGCTTGGTTTTGCGCTGGGAGGATCTGGGCTATGGCGGCTTGATTGAAAAAATTAAAAAATTAATAAAGAGAAAACAAGTTGAATTGGTCGGAACCGCCGCTTATCACCCGATACTTCCTTTAATTCCGGAAAAAGAAGCCGTGACGCAAATCAAGGAGCAGGAAAAAATTTTAAAAAAATATTTCGGAGCGGAAAGGCCGGACGGTTTTTTCTTGCCCGAGATGGCGTATAGCCCGAAGACGGGAAGACTGATAAAGAAAATGGGCTATAAGTGGATTATTTTGGACGAGATAGCTTATAACGGAAAACTGAAGCAAGTGGATTTTAATAAACAATATTACGACAAAACAATCGGCCTGAAAATCGTCTTCCGCTCAAGGGAGCTTTCCAAAAGTTACGTGCCGGATAAATTACGGGAGCTGATAAAACGCCAAAACAAGGCTCGCCGCGGCAAGACGGATTCTCTCGCCGGAAATTCCGTTTTTTTAACGGCGACGGACGCCGAGCTTTACGGTTTAAGGCATATTGATCACACCGCTGAATTTGAAAAGCTGCTAAAGCGCCAGGACTTGAAAACTCAAACCATATCGGAGTTTTTAAAAAACGCGAGCGACCGCGCCGCTGTCCGTCCGCTTGCCTCTAACTGGGAATCAAACGAGAAAGAACTGAAAAACAGGCTCCCGTACGCGCTGTGGCGCGACAAAAAAAACAAGATACAGCAAAAGCTTTGGCGGTTGACCGACTTGGTTTACAAAACGGTCGAGAAAAACAAGAAAGACAAAAATTATTATTGGGCGCGCTGGCATTTGGTCCGCGGATTGGCAAGCTGCACTTATTGGTGGGCCAGCGCCAAAGACTTTCGCTTGTTCGGGCCGATTTCATGGAGCCCCGATGAAATTGAACGGGGAGTCAACGAATTGATTCGCTCCATACGCGCGCTTGAAAACGAAAAAACCAGGAAAGACAAAATTAAGGCGGAAAAATTATATATCAAAATAAAACAGATGATTTGGCACAAGCACTGGTCGTATTATTGGAAAAAGAAATAGCGCGATTCAAACGGGTTGTCGGCGGCGGCTAAGGCGATGCCGACGAAACAAAGCCCTTGTTTTAAATTTACAATACAAGTACAATTAAACCAAGAAAGCCAAAAGATCGGTTTCGCGCTTTCTTTGTTTTTCGTTAAAGGTTTTAACACCGATAATTCATACGCGGATTAGCCGTTGTTTTGGCGAAAGAATCCTCCGTTTTCGCGGGGGCGTTCGCGAAGCGCGTAATTCACAAATATGCAAAACAAGATAGACCTAAAAAAAGAATCAAGCCTCGGTTTTGAGCCGGAAAAAAACCGCGCGAAAAGAAAATTAAAATTATTGGCGAAAATAATGTTTTGCGTTACGATATTCGTTTTCGTCATGCTCGTTGTTTTTACCAGCCAAATTTTGGTTTCGGGGCAAAGTTCCACCTCGTGGATAGCGAATCTGCCCATTGTCAGCACCGTTAGGCATTTGGTTGAGAGCGCCGACAAAAGCTTAAAAGGAGAGGACAGGGGCAGAATCAACATTTTGCTCTTGGGCGTCGGCGGCAAAAATCATGACGGCGGACTTTTGACCGACACCATAATATTGGTAAGCCTGGATTTGCGGGAGAAAAAAGCCGCCCTTCTTTCCATACCAAGGGACTTGTCAATCCCCGTGGAAGGAAAGGGGTGGAGAAAAATAAACAACGTTAACGCCTTTGCCGAAGCGCAGGCCAAGGGTTCGGGCGGGGTGGCCGCGAGCCAGGCCATCGGCGATATTTTAAACATCCCGATAGATTATTACGTGAGAGTTGACTTTGAAGGATTTATAAACATTATTGACGAGATCGGGGGAATTAAAGTGTATGTTGAAAACACTTTGGACGACAAGAGATACCCCGTTATGGGCAAGGAAGACGCCGAGCCGTACGAAGACAGGTTTGAGCATTTGTACATTGAAAAGGGCTGGCAAGAAATGGACGGAGAATTGGCGTTGAAATACGCTCGCTCCCGCCACGCGGCGGGAGTGGAAGGGTCGGATTTTGCCCGCTCCCGACGCCAACAAAAAGTTTTGGAGGCGATAAAGGACAAAATGCTTTCAAAGTATGTCCTGTTTAAGCCCAGAATGATTGCCAATATTATAAACGAAATGGACGAGCACGTGAGCACGAATTTAAAAATTTGGGAAATCGTAAAACTGTGGCAGATATTTAAAGACATAAAAAGCGACGATATAATCAACAAAGGATTGGACAACGGTCCGAACGGCTTGCTCTTTGACATGATCACCAAGGAAGGCGCTTATGTTTTGGTGCCGACAAGCGGAGATTTTACCGAGATACAATATATGGTTAACAATATATTTTCCGACGCGCCCGTGGAAACGAAAAAGAGGGTGGTAACGGAAGACACGTCCATAGAAGTTTTGAACGGGACATGGGTTAACGGTCTGGCCGGCAAAGTCGCGCTGGACTTGGAAAAATACGGTTTTGAAATCGTTCGCGTGGGCAATTTCAACCAGAAGAATTTTAAGAAATCCGCCATTTACGACTTGACTTACGGAGATAAAATAAATTCTTTGACGATTTTAAAAGAGAAAACGGGCGCCGATGTCAATTTCGGCCTGCCGGAATGGCTGATAGCGGATTTGGAAAAACAGCTTCCGGAAAAAAGAAAAACAAAGCAGCCGGACTTTATTTTAATCGTGGGGCGGAATATGGATAACACCGCTTCCGGCGCCGTTAACAATGAATAGTTTATAAGAAGCCGAAGCTCCCCCGGCTCGGAGGACAAGCAAGCGTCGGATTAAATCATTAAACGACCAAACCTAAGTATTTTGTCGTTTGAACTTGATTTGGCATTAGGATTTTGGCGTTTGTCATTTAAATTATATTTATGCCCAAAACAAACAAAAAACTCCCCACGGTGGTTATATTCGGCCGGACCAATGTCGGCAAGTCCACCCTGTTTAACCGCTTAACGGAAAAGAATCAGGCATTGGTTTCCAAAATTGAAGGCACCACCAGGGACAGCAATATCGGAACGGTGAATTGGCGGGGCAAGACGTTTAAATTGATTGATACGGGCGGAATAATTGATATGAAATATTTAACCGGCAAGAAGGCGAAAACGGGAGACATAGAAGAAAAGGTGCAAATACAGGCCCGCGAAATGTTAAATCGCGCCGATTTGGTTTTGTTTATGGCGGACGCCATTTCCGGCGTTATGCCCCAGGACAAACAAATGGCCGTTTTTTTAAAAAAGCATATCGCCAAAAAAAATAATATTGTTTTTGTCATAAACAAAGTTGACAGCCAAAAACTAAGAAAAGAAATCGCCGAATTCTATAAATTGGCCCTTGGGGAGCCGGCTGTTATTTCTGCCGCCACCGGCTCGGGAACGGGAGACTTGTTGGACATAATTATCGATAAGCTGAAATTCGGGGCCGACGGCTTAAACGAAGGCGCTCCGCCCGCCGATGACGCGCGGGAACAAATTTCAAATTCAATAAACGTGGCCATTTTAGGCAAGCCCAATGTCGGCAAGTCCAGCTTGCTTAATTCAATTCTCGGCGAAGAGCGAGTAATCGTCAGTCCGGTTCCGCACACCACCCGCGAGCCGCAAGACACCAAGGTGGAGTATAAAAATCAGACGGTTACGTTGATAGACACGGCCGGAATAAGCAAGAAAGGAAAACAATCCGCGTATAAGAAAAAAGAAAAAAAATACGCCCTGGAAAAAATGGGAATCGCGAAATCTTTGAAATCCTTAAACAGGGCCGATGTCGCCTTAATGACGATTGACGTGAGCAAGCCGATGACGCGCCAGGATTTGAAAATAGTGGAAGAAATAGTCGGCCGCGGGAAAAGCATAATCGTAATAGCGAATAAATGGGATCTGGTTGAAGAAAAAAACACCAAAGAGTACGCCGAATATTTAAGGGGCAAGCTGCCGTTTATCGCTTGGGCGCCGATTCAATTCACCTCCGCGCTGACCGGAGAAAAGGTGAAAAAGATTTTGGATTTGGTTTTAAAAATCGGCGAGCAGAGGAAAAAAGAAATTACCGATTCGCAGCTCAACTCGTTTTTAATGCGCGTCGTGAAAAAGCATAAGCCGGCGAAAGGCAAGGGCTTGAAGCATCCCCGTATCCACAAATTCAGGCAAGTAAGGGCCAACCCGCCGATTTTTGAATTGCGTATTGGCGCCAAAGACAATCTGCATTTTTCTTATGTGCGTTTTATTGAAAATCGTTTGCGGGAGAAATTCGGATTTTTGGGCACGCCGATTACGATTTACGTGAAGAAAAACAAGGCGGCGCACGGACAGCATAACAAGTAAACGAGTAAACATTTTGCCGCGGACGCCTCTCGCGAGGGGCGGGGCAAGGTTCGGGCGGCGAAAAACAAATAATATGAAGATAATAGTCGGGCTGGGAAACCCCGGAGAAAAATATAAAAAAACCAGGCATAATGCCGGCTTTATGGCCGTTGACGCCTTGGCTCGCCGGCTCGGTTTGACTTGGCAAAAAAACAAAAAATTCAACGCCGAAATCGCTAACGCCCCCGTGAATATCGGGAGTCGGGCGATTGACAGCCTCCTTGACAAAGGAAGCGGAGGGATTGTTTTGATAAAACCGCTCACTTATATGAATAACTCCGGCCAAGCAATCCAATCAGTTCTCTCTTATTATAAGCTGCTTCCCAAAAAGCTTGGACTCATAAAGCGAAAAGACGGCGACTTGTCGGAAACGCTTACCGTCATTCACGACGATATTGATATTGATTTGGGAAAATACAAAATCTCCGCGAACTCGCGCAGCGGCGGACACAACGGCGTCCAGTCAATTATTGACAACTTGAAAA
>JALUVW010000118.1 GCA_027020105.1 Candidatus Falkowiibacteriota bacterium | reverse complement strand
TTCACCTTTTCTGTCATTTCCGTCATTCACCTTTTCTGTCATTCCCGCGAAAGCGGGAATCCAGGAGTAAGCCGTAGGAAATTTTAATTTAAGATGTTCGTAGCATAAAGAAGGTTGTACGGACTAATCCTGGATTCCGGATAAATTTCTCCGCTCCGCTCCGAAATTTTCCGGAATGACAAGAATAGGGAGGTAGTATAATTTTATTTATGCTAAAATTAAAAATTTATGAAAAATCAACAAACTGAAATTAAACAAAGAGGATCAAGTATTAAAAAAATGAAAAAAATTGCGACTATTTTGTATGTTATTAATTTTATAATACAAATTATGGCGATTTTCATGGTCTACGATGCGGTTACCTTATTAGGTGAAAACCCCGATAATATAAATCCCCCCATTTCTTTATTGTTTATAATTTTAACTGTTTTGTATTTTAAAAATTTATTTTTTAAAGATAAAAAACAATTAGAATATGAGTCATGGTATAAAAATAAATGGGGTTGGTTTATTTTCTTGGCTGTTTGGCCTATAATTGTATTTTTAGGAAGTTATATATTATCTATATACCTTAGTTATAAACTTTAATAAGTTAAGCATATATGTCTTTGCGTATTAATTCTAGAGATATAAAATGTTCCAAGTGTTCGCTTTTATATATTCCTTTCAGGAAAAATTTTTGTTGTCCGAATTGCGGTGAACCAGCAAAAGAATTTTTTGATTTTATTCCGGAAATAATTTATTCGATGAATTATCATAAAAGACGATATGGCAGATTTTTTCCTTATGGATGGTATGTTGGCTCATTAACCAACCATATTCAGGAAACAATTTTTTTGCTTTTTGATAAGATAGAAGAAGTGAAGCCAGCCGACCCTAAAGGTTTTATAATAAGTAGTTTAGATAATATGGATTGGAGCCATCAGCCATATTTAAAAAATCATGTTAAAGATATTGTTTTGGCGGTTTATAATATTTATAAGGATGATGAAGGGTTGCAGAAAAACGGAGAAGAAGCGATAACACAATTGACCCTATTGGAAAAAATAAAATATTGGCTTCATAGCTTGGCGCCGTAATGAATTAGTTAAAAATAAAAACTTATGAAGCCCAATGACTATCAGTGCTACAAATTAAAGATAGGCGGGAAAAACGGAGAGCGCACCATTAAGAAAGTTAATGAGCTCAAGCCCAATATCGGCGTTTCTCACTTTTCTGGTCCGTCCGCAAAAAATGGCAATGAAAAACTATATATTGTAAGGCGCGATAAAAAAGTTATCTATGTAGGCGTTACGAAACAACCAATATCAGCAAGATTACGCGGCGGTTTACGAGCATCTGGTAAAAACGGATATTATGGATATAAATGGCGGGGTTTAAGCGAGGTAGATTTATTTATTTGGACTTCAGATAGTATGAGCAGAGAGGAACTAGAAACAATTGAGGGAGATCTTGTTTATTATATAAAAAATAAAACCGGCAGATGGCCTGAATATCAAAATGAGATTCATTTTCATAATGGCGAAGATTGTGGCAGTTTAATAAAGTCTATATATAAAATCATTAATAAATAAAATAACTAATTTCCGCTTTGCCTTGGTAGAGGCGAATGGTTGTTCGCCCCTACGGGCCGGGCGGAATAAGATAAAAATTATGTCAAAAATTTTAGGAATTGATTTGGGTACAACCAATTCGGCAATGGCCATCATTGAGGGAGGACAGCCGAAAATTTTGGAAAACGCGGAAGGCAATCGAACCACTCCTTCCATTGTCGCCATTTCAAAGAACGGCGAAAGATTGGTGGGTCAGACCGCCAAGAGGCAAGCCGTCACAAATCCGGAAAACACGGTATATGCCGTTAAGCGCCTTATCGGACGCAAATTTTCGGACGAAGAAGTGCAGAGAGATATTAATACCGTGCCTTTTAAAATCGTGCAGGCGGGAGAAGGGGTGAAGGTGAAAATGGGCGATAAAGAATATTCGCCGCAAGAAGTTTCCGCCATGATTTTATCAAAATTAAAGGCCGATGCCGAAGCCAAACTTGGCGAAAAGATTACCGAGGCGGTTATCACGGTGCCGGCTTACTTTAACGATTCGCAGAGGCAGGCGACCAAGGACGCGGGGCAGATCGCGGGATTGGAGGTTAAGCGCATTATCAACGAGCCGACCGCGGCGGCGCTCGCTTACGGTTTTGACAAGAAAAAAGGGCAGCAAATCGCGGTTTACGATTTGGGCGGCGGAACTTTTGACGTTTCCATTTTGGATGTTACCGAAGATACGGTTGAGGTTAAGGCCACCAACGGCGATACGCATTTGGGGGGCGAGGATTTTGATCAAGCGATTATAAAGTGGATTATTGACGAATTTAAAAAGGATCAAGGCATTGATTTGACCAATGACACTTTGGCCTTGCAAAGGATTAAAGAAGCGGCGGAAAAAGCGAAAATTGAATTGTCAACCATGGTGGAAACGGAAATTAACCAGCCGTTTATTACCACCGACGCGAGCGGGCCCAAGCACTTGGTCATGAAGCTTACTCGCGCGAAACTGGAAGAATTGGTCGGCGATCTGGTTGAAAAAACCATTGAGCCGTGCAAAATCGCCTTGAAAGACGCCGGTTTTGAAACCAAGGATATTGAAGAAGTGATTTTGGTGGGCGGAATGACGCGTATGCCCTTGGTTCAGCAAAAGGTTAAAGAATTTTTCGGCAAAGAGCCGAACTTGAATGTCAATCCCGACGAAGTGGTGGCGATGGGCGCCGCGGTTCAGGCGGGAGTGCTGCAGGGCGATGTTAAAGACGTGTTGCTCTTGGATGTTACCCCGCTAACCTTGGGCATTGAAACATTGGGCGGAGTGGCCACCCCTTTGATTGAGAAAAACACCACGATTCCGGCTTCAAAGTCGCAAATATTTTCAACGGCGGCCGATAATCAGACTTCGGTGGAAATCAATGTCGTCCAAGGCGAACGCCCGATGGCGGCCGACAATAAAAATTTGGGCAGGTTTATTTTGGACGGCATTCCTCCGGCTCCGCGCGGGGTGCCGCAGATTGAAGTAACTTTTGATATTGACGCGAACGGCATATTGAACGTGAAGGCCAAGGATAAGGCGACCGGCAAAGAACAGCATATCACCATCACCGCCTCATCCGGTCTTTCCAAGGAAGAAATTGAAAGAATGAAAAAAGACGCCGAAGCGCACGCGGAAGAGGACAGAAAGAAAAAGGAAAATATTGAAACAAAAAACCAAGCCGACGCCGTTGTGTTTACGACCGAGAAATTATTGAAAGAATCCGGCGAAAAAATGAAGCCGGAGGACAAAAAGGAACTGGAAGAGAAACTGGAAGCCTTGAAAAAAGTCAAAGACACCGATCAATACGACGAAATGAAGAGGAAAATGGAAGAATTAAGCGCGGTGGCGCAAAAAATCGGAACCGCTATGTATCAGTCCCAGACGGCGGAGAAGGCGGAAGAGGGCGGAAAAAAAGACGACGGGTCGTCCTCCGCTGAAGCTGCGGGCGACAAGCCGGTTGAAGGCGAGTTTGAAGAGAAAAAAGATGAGGATAAAAAATAATTATTAATCAATTTAAACCCGCCTAAATCCCATGCTGATTTTTCGCATGGGATTTAGGCGGGTTAAGACAGGCAATGTTTATGGCAAATCAACCGCGGCCCCAGCAGGGCAAACAAGAAATCAAAATCGTGGATAATATTCCGGGAGCGGAATACGCTAACGCGATGCAAGTCAATCACAATAAAGACGAATTTCAGATAATGTTTTTAAACATTATGGGCGGATCCGGAAGAGTAACCGGGAAAATCATTACTAATCCGGGGCATTACAAGAGAATCGTTTCGGCCTTGACTGAAAATTTAAAAAAGTATGAAGATAATTTCGGAGAAATAAAAGAAGCGGCGGCCCCGGAAAAAGAGATAGGGTTTAAAGGGTAAAACATAAAACACCAAATGTCAAAACTAAAACGCCAAGCCAAATGATAAAACGTTTAAATTCAGTCATTTAATGATTTGGATTTGGTTTGGCGTCAGGATTTTGGATTTTAGAATTATGTCAAAAGATTATTACAATATACTCGGCGTTGACAAGAACGCTTCGCAGGATGAGATAAAAAAAGCGTTCAGAAAAAAGGCGCATCAGTACCATCCGGACAAAAAAGGCGGGGACGAAGCCAAGTTCAAGGAAGTAAACGAGGCGTACCAAGTTCTCGGCAATGAAAAAAAACGGGCCCAATACGACCAGTTCGGCTCCGCTTTTGAGCATGCCCAAGCCGGCGGAGGATTCCATGGCTTTGAGGGGTTTAGGGATTTTTCCAATTTTTCGGAAGGGTTTAACGTTGATATGAGCGATCTCGGCGACATATTCGGAGGAATCGGCGACATATTCGGATTCGGCGGGGGTCGCGGAAGGGCGAGAACCAAGAAGGGCGCGGATATTCAAGTTTCATTAACCGTTGAATTCAACGAAGCTGTTTTCGGCGCGGAAAAAGAAATCAGGTTGAATAAAACCGTTCAATGCGATAAATGCGAAGGAAGCGGAGCCGAGCCCGGCTCCAAAATTGAAACTTGCAAGACCTGCGGCGGCAAAGGCCAAACGACAAGGACGCAAAGAACCATATTCGGCAATATAGAGGTGCAGATGACTTGTTCCGATTGCTCCGGCGAAGGGAGAGCGTATAGCCAAAAATGCGCGAAATGCCGCGGCCTCGGCGTTTATCGGGATACCGTGAATCTAAAAGTGAAAATACCGGCCGGCATTAACGACGGCGGCGTTATCCGCTTGACGGGACAGGGAGAGCAAGGGCGGAAAGGCGCGCCGGCCGGAGATTTGTACATTCAAGTCAGGGTTAAAAAAGACGCGCGTTTTGAGCGTGTCGGCGACGATATTGTTTCAGAGGCCGACATCAGTTTTACTCAAGCGGCTTTAGGTGATAAAATAGACATAGAAACCGTTGACGGTCCCGTTAAATTAAAAATACCGGAAGGAACGCAATCAGGCACCAGTTTCAGAATGCGCGGAAAAGGGGTGCCGCATCTCAAGGGCAAGGGCCCTTTCGGAGGCGCTCATGGCAAGAGAGGCGACCATATCGTTAAGGTTCACGTTAAGACTCCGAGGAACTTATCAAGAAAGCAGAAGAAGTTGCTGAGAGAATTGGGGATATGAGGCGTGGGGCGTTATTTTAAGTTTCTCTAAAATTGCCATATATTAAATGGCGAAACTCAAACGCCAAACCAAATCCAAGTGACAAAACGCTCCATTTAATAATGGGGTCGCAAAATTTATGAATAAATTGTATTTATACAATACGTTAACTCGTGAAAAAGAAGAGTTTAAGGCGATTAAAAACAATGAGGTCGGGCTGTACACTTGCGGGCCGACGGTTTACAATTACGCGCATATCGGCAATTTGCGGACTTATGTTTTTGAAGATATCTTAAAGAGGGTTTTGCTTTATAACGGATACAATGTCAGGCACGTGATGAATATTACCGATGTCGGACATTTAACCGGCGATATGGATATGGGCGAGGACAAGCTTGAAGTCGGCGCGAAACGAGAAGGGAAGTCCGCGTGGGATATCGCCAAATTTTACGAGAAAGCGTTTAAAGAGGATATCGCCAAACTAAATATCACCCCGCCGGACATTTGGTGTCGAGCGACCGATAATATTCCGGAACAAATTGACTTGATTAAAAAACTGGAAGAAAAAGGCTATACCTACAAAACTTCCGACGGAATTTATTTTGACACTTCCAAGTTTAAGGATTACGCAAAGTTAAGCCATCAAAAATTGGAGGATTTGCAAGAGGGCGCGCGGGTGGAGAAAAACGCGGAAAAGAAAAATCCCACCGATTTCGCTTTATGGAAATTTTCTCCCAAGGGCGCGAAAAGGCAAATGGAGTGGGACAGTCCGTGGGGAATCGGTTTTCCCGGCTGGCATATTGAATGTTCGGCCATGAGTATGAAGTTTCTGGGGGATCGGCTTGATATTCACTGCGGAGGCGTGGACCATATTAACGTGCACCACACGAACGAAATGGCGCAAAGCGAAGCGGCGACCGGCAAAAAGTTTTTCAA
>JALUVW010000117.1 GCA_027020105.1 Candidatus Falkowiibacteriota bacterium | reverse complement strand
TTGACAAAGCGACACTGGTCGCCGAGCTGACCGACGGCAGTTTTTTGTACGGGGAAACCGCCATTGACGTGCCGAGAGGAGACCAAAGAGAGAAAATAAAAAACACTTTTTTGGTTCCCCATCACAGCGACCGAGTGCGCGTTTACCCTCCGGTGGTTGACGCGATCGCGCGCGCGGACTTGATAATAATCGGCCCGGGCGATTTGTTTACTTCCATTATTCCCAATTTGTTGGTCCCGGGCGTAAAAGAGGCGATTAAAGATTCCCGCGCCGAGCTTTTGTTCGCGGTAAATATAATGACCAAGTTCGGCGAAACCGATAATTACAAAATAAAGGATTTTGTGGTCAAGGCGGAAGAATTCATCGGACGAAAAGTGAATAAGGTGCTCGCGAATTCGGCTAAGCCGAAAAAAGAAATTTTGGATAAATACGAAAAGCAAAAAGCGAGATTTGTTGAAATGGATTTGGGCGCGTATTGGGAAAACAGAGAAGTCATCGCGTCGGACTTGCTGGATATTTCCGGAGGCATCATAAGGCATGACGATAAAAAATTGGCCGAAGCGATTAAACAAATAATAAAATAACGGCAAAATACTATGATATATGTTTTTGATTTAGATTATACGCTTTTGGACACAAAAAGATTTAAAGAAGACTTGTCTTCCGTCTTCGGGATGTCCGTTGAAGAATTTAGCGAAAGTTATTTTGAGAATTTTAAAAGCAAAGGCCTTAATTATAACTTAAACAAGCATTTGGCGATTTTGGAAAAAGACGGTTTTATCGCGAGTAAAGAGCAAGCCGAGGAGATAAAGAAGAGGTTTAAGGAGTTTATGAAAAATATTGATGAATATTTGTTTCCGGAAGCGGAGAAAATCATAAAATCGCTCAAGGAACGGGGTAACGAATTGGCGCTTGCCACTTTCGGGGACACGGAGTGGCAGAGATTAAAAATCAATTCCCTGAAATTAAAAAAATATTTTGACAAAGTCATATATGAAGATAAGAGCAAAAAGGAAAACAAGGAATTAAAAGCGTTGGGAAATCTCGGGGAAAAAATAATCATAATTAACGATAACGCGCGTGAATTAAATGAGCTAAAAGAGGTCTTCGGCGATCGTTGCGAAACCAAGCTGATTCACGAACGATACTCCGGCAACGCCAAGTATGAAGGAAAAATTTACAATGATTTAAGCGATGCCTTTAAGGAAATGGAGCAAAATGAAATTTCCGGCGAATTGCGCGGAGCAAGGTAAAATTTATGCCTAAAATAGTGGTTCTGGCCGCCGGCAAAGGCGCGAGAATGAAAAGCGAGCTGCCGAAAGTTTTGACGCCCCTAAACGGCGTGCCCATGGTGGAGCGTTTAGTCCGGTCCATATTGGGTTCGGGAGCGGATAAAGAGCCGATAATCGTCGTTTCGCCGGAAAATAAAAGGCTGGTTAAGTCGGCGTTGAAAAAATACGGCTGCCGATACGCCGTTCAAGACAAGCAGTTGGGCACGGGGCACGCCTTGGCGCGCGCCAAAGATTTGCTGATGGGGGATACGGCAAAAAACATTATTGTTTTTTACGGAGACCACCCTCTTGTAAGGCCGAAAACAATAAAAAAATTGGCGGAAGCCCGCGTAACCGCCGTAAGCATGATGACGGTCAAGCTTGAAGATTTTAACGGCTGGCGAAAGAATTTTTATCATTGGGGCCGCGTATTAAGAGAGGGAGATGAAATTAAAGGAATTAAAGAGTTTAAAGACGCGAATCGCCGAGAGAGGGAGATTAAAGAAGTAAATCCCGGATTTTATCGCTTTGATAAAGGCTGGCTGTTTAGAAACATTGAAAAGCTGAAAAATAATAATAAACAAAAAGAATATTATTTAACCGACTTGATAAAAATCGCGGTTGAGCAAGACATTATAATCGGTTCAATGCCGATTGATCCTCGCGAGGCGATTGGGGTTAACAGCAAGGAAGAGTTGAAGGCGGCGGAAAAATTAAAATTTGCTCCTGCCGACTTTTAAGTCGGGTTAAAATTTACTTCTACCGACTTTTAAGTCGGGTTTCGCGGCTTTAGCCGCGTACCGTGACACTATGCGGCTAAAGCCGCGAAACCCGAGCTAAAGCTCGGCAGAAGTATGGTTTTTATGCGACAAATAGCCGATTTTCACATACATTCCAAATATTCCCGCGCTTGTTCCCGTGATTTAACCTTGCCCAATATTGACGCGGTGTGCCGGGTTAAGGGCGTGGACATAATCGCTACCGGCGATTTTACTTATCCGGCTTGGTTTTCCGATATAAAAAACGAATTGGAAGAGATTGGCGAATCGGGATTGTATAAATTAAAAAAAGCGAAGGACGATAAAGTCAAATTTGTTTTATCAACCGAATTGGCTTTAATTTATAAAAGCGGCGGCAAGGCGAGGCGGATTCACCTTGTCGTCCACGCCCCGAATATTAAAGCGGTGGAAGAGCTGAATAAATATTTGGATAAAAAATACAATATCCGGTCGGACGGGCGGCCGATTTTGGGAATGAGCGCGGCTGACTTAACGCGGATATGCTTGTCAATTCATCAGAAATTTCTGATATACCCGGCGCATATATGGACGCCGTGGTTTTCCGTGTTCGGCTCCAAGTCGGGATTTGATTCAATGGAGGAGTGTTTTGGCGAATACGCGAAAGGTATTTACGCTTATGAAACAGGGCTTTCGTCCGATCCGGAAATGAATTGGCGCTTGTCCGCGCTGGATAAATTAACCCTGCTTTCCAATTCAGACGCCCATTCCTTGCCTAATATCGCGCGCGAAGCCAATGTTTTTGAACTGAACAAAATAACCTATGACGAAATTTATAATGTGATTAAAAAACATTCAACATTTTCAGATTC
Source organism: Candidatus Falkowiibacteriota bacterium (assembly GCA_027020105.1). Classification (GTDB taxonomy): domain Bacteria; phylum Patescibacteriota; class Patescibacteriia; order Patescibacteriales; family SZUA-104; genus SZUA-104. The sequence continues at coordinate 668 of JALUVW010000117.1, read as the reverse complement.
GGAACTCGGTTCCGGGCGACCGGAACCGAGTTCCGCGGGGAGGTTAAAATATACTATTGAATTTTATCCGGAAGAAGGAATGTATCATTATGACGGCCATCGCGATTGCGGCGTAAGCTTTGCTCCGGCGGAAACCAAGAAAAACAAAGGCATTTGTCCGGTTTGCAAAAAGCCGCTTACTATCGGCGTAATGAATCGGGTGGAGGAATTGGCCGACCGCGAGGAAGGTTTTAAACCGAAAGGCGCTCCCGGATTTAAAAAATTGGTTGAGCTGGATAAAATCATCGCCGAGGCGCTGGGCGTCAAAAGCCGCGGTTCGCGAAAAGTGCGGATGGAATATGATAATATTACCAAGCGATTGGGCGGCGAGCTTTATGTTTTGACGGACGCGCCGTTTGCCGACATTAAAAAAGTCACATTGCCGATAATTGCCGAAGGAATAAAAAGAGCGCGGGAAGGAAAATTGATTATTAAGCCAGGTTTTGACGGACGGTACGGGACGATAAAGATATTCAGCGAAGAAGAGAAAAAAAATCAAATGAGCCTGTTTTGATTGTCAATTCATATTTTTGCGCGCAAATTTTAATATTTTTAAAAATAAAAAATTCGGCTTAAAACGAAAAAGTGAAATTTCAGCAGACCCGTAGGGGCGAACGGCCGTTCGCCCC
>JALUVW010000116.1 GCA_027020105.1 Candidatus Falkowiibacteriota bacterium | reverse complement strand
AAATAAGAACAAGAAGAGAAATAAGAACAAGAAGAGAAATAAGAACAAGAAGAGAAATAAGACGAATATTCTTATTTGCCTTATTTTTCTTATTTCTTTTATTTATCTTATTTTTCTTATTTATCTTATTTCTCCTATTTCTCTTATTTTTATTTTCGGCCATTTCTCACATATTATCTTGCCTAATGTTAGCAAAATAATGCGTATTTCATAATTCAGGGCTTGACAAAAATATTTTTGTGTGATATGCTGTTTTATTAAACGAAAAAAGACCGGTTTAAACGGGACAGGCACGACAAGCATGGGGATTTCTTGTAAGGATTAATTCGGCGCTCGCTAAATTAGTCCTCGCAAAAATTTCTTGCCTGCCCATTTAAGCCGGTCTTTTTGTTTTTAAAAATATGTTTAATAAAAAAATCCGCGTTTAAACGCGGATTTTTTTATGTCTGTGGATAACTTTTACTCGTATAAAATTAATGGCGTAAAATCAGAAAATAAACTTTAAATATTTTTTGCGGTAATATGGTCAATAATTTCTAATTTCTAATTCACTTAATTTCTAATAAAATTTTTTAATGCCTAATGATGGAATGCCAAAAAAATTTTAAAAATTTAACATTTGGTATTTGATATTTTATTAGAAATTATAATTTAGAAATTTTTTAATTAGTCGTGTTTTTTGTTGAAGTCGCGGCATTGTTGTTTTCAGATAATTTTTCCACGCCAATCAGGCATACTTCCCGCCAAGGGACATAGTGGGAGTTAAATCTTTTTTCTTTGACTTCTCCGTTCGGATAGGAGACCTTGTAGTCAAAATAAGCGTCCGCTCCGCTGTGGGCGCGTTCGGTGCATTTCTTTTTGCCGGGAGGCAGGCTTAATGTCTCAATCAGTTTTGTCGGTCCCGGCTTGACGATATTATAGATAACCGGATCGGTTTGGCTTACGGAACGGCCATCTTTTGTCCCCCAGAAGTCAAAATAAAGCTTATCGCCTTCAATGCGGGATTGAATGAGGATATGGTTGCCGGTGTCATTAAGAAACCTGAAATCGGGCCATGGATCATAGATGGTGGCGTCGGTCCCCGCCGGCTCGTAATAAGACACGCGATAAGAATGGTTGCGTCGTTGAGTTATGGGAAGCCCCGATGCCAGCGCCGCGCGGAACATTGTCGTGCCGATTTGGCACAGCCCGCCGCCGTATTCCGCCACGGTTTTATCTCCCTTGATAACCAGTTCGGGCAAATATCCCGATTGCGCGTCAATTTCGCCCAAGGCCCCCATCAGGGAAAATTCCTCGCCCGGCTTGATAAGAATTCCGTTTAGAGTATCGGCGCCCACGGCTATATTGTGCCGGCGGTTTTTGGGAGAACCGGCGAAGTCCGATGAGCCGGTTCCGATAATTTCTTTTATGCCGAAATCATTTATGTTTTCCAGGGAATTGTTGTTTTTGATTTTTTTTGCCGTTAATTCAATCGCTTCGCCCTTGTTTGACGCTATAATTGATTTGATTTTCGTCAAACTGTTCCCGATATCCAATTTAATGCCGTCATAACCGGCTTGAAACTCGGTTACCCGCCCGTTTTTAACTTCAAATTTCGCGTCAAGCGGACTTTTGTTTATCGCCGGCGCCACTTCCTCCAGTAAATACCGCTTAATGCTCGGCTCGTCCAGGCCGATTATGACTTTGCTTTCTTCTTTTGATTTTTCGTAATTTCGGTTGGTTCGCAAAACCAGCCATGACGCCAGCCGTTCTTTGGTGATTTTCCACTCGTTGTTTTCGTATTTTAGCGCGAAGGGCGCGGCGTTTAAAATTTTCCTCGCTTTGCTCTCAATGTTAAGAGCGTCTTTTTTGTAAATTTCAGGATATTCGGTTTTGGCGAAAAGTTCTATCGGATCGCCGTTGATTCGCGCCAAGCGTTTCTTTAGCCGGTTGATTCCTTTATCGTAATTTATCGTTTTCCCCGGCTTGTCCTCTCGCACGATAAACCGAATCTCTTCTTCTCCGTTAGGCAATGTTTGCTTGTCGTATGTCAATTTGGCGTTTTTGGCGGGCGTTTCAAATTTTTTAAAATTATTTTTGAGAATTTGTTTGATTTCTTTTTCGTTAACCGTGACGTTGAAAGCGATCGGACGCTTAAAGGCGGCGGCGTGAATTTTGTTTCGCAGGTTAACGAAGAAATTTTTGTTCCTCCCGAAAGCGAAAGCTTCGGCAACGGTTTTTTCGGCGTTAAAATCAATAATCCTGTACGCCAAATCCGGATTTAGGGCGGAAATGATTGGCGTAATCGTTGTTTTATTGTCCCGATAGTAAAACATTATTCCGTCTTGGCTTAGTTTGTTTATTTTTTTATTGATTATCGCCTCGGCTTGTTCGCGTGTTTTTCCGCTCAAGTCAATTCCGGCCGCCGTAACTCCCGGATAAAT
>JALUVW010000115.1 GCA_027020105.1 Candidatus Falkowiibacteriota bacterium | reverse complement strand
ATCCGAATGCCCCGAATTATAATCCGAATGCCCCGAATATCCGAATGTTTATAATCCGAATGACCCGAGACCCGAATGATATAATCCGAATGACCCGAATTATAATCCAATCATATTTTAATTTATACATAAATATCACACCGGACGCCTTTCAGCGGGCGTTCAATGTTTGTTTACTTAATCAAATTTATGAAAAAATGCTTGGTTACCGGCGGCGCCGGTTTTATCGGTTCAAATTTGGTTGACGAGTTGATTGAAAGAGGCGACGAAGTTATCGTTCTTGACAATTTATCAACCGGAAAAAGGGAAAATGTTAACCCCAAGGCAAAATTTTGCAAAGTTGATTTGCGGAATATGGACGAAATAAGGCATTTGTTTAACGGCGTTGACTATGTGTTTCACGAAGCGGCTTTGGCGCGGGTGCAACCCTCCATTGAGGACCCGATTACTTACCACGATCATAATGTGAACAGTGTGTTAAATGTGCTGGTGGCCGCCAAAGATGCCGGAGTGAAAAAAGTGGTGTACGCGGCCTCTTCTTCCGTTTACGGCGACCAAGAGAAAATGCCTTTAACCGAGGATATGCCCGCCATGCCGATCAGCCCTTACGCGCTGCAAAAATATATTGGCGAGGAATATTGCCGATTATTCAGTTATGTCTATAAGCTGCCAACCGTCTGCCTTAGGTATTTCAACGTATTCGGGCCGAATATGGCAACGGAAGGCGCTTACGCGTCCGTGGTGGCGATATTCGGTTCACAGAGGAAAAACAACCAACCGCTTACGATAGTCGGGGACGGGGAACAGTTGCGCACCTACACTTTCGTAAAAGATATCGCGCGGGCGAATTTGTTGGCGGCCGAAAGCGACATAAGCGACGGCCGGGCGATTAACGCGGGACAAAGCAACGAGTATAGCGTTAACCAAATAGCGGAAATGATTGGCGGGCCGACGATCAACATTGAACCGCGGATTGAACCGCGCCGCAATTTATGCGGAAACGCCTTGGCAAAAGAATTGTTGGGGTGGGAGCCGCGAGTAAAATTGGAGGATTGGATACCGGAGTATAAAAAAGAATTGGGCATAGACGGGTAGTTTGTAAAGTTGAAAGTTTATAAAGTTCATAAAGTTATTAAGTTTGTAAAGCCGAAAACAATGAGTTTTTATAATTCGCTTAAAAATTATCTGCGTTCGCTGAGTCCGGATTATTACGAAAAATTGGACAGCAAGAAAATTTATATCAAATATGTTATCGGCGGCGGTATCGCGGCGTTTGTTGATTTGTTTTTATTGTATATTTTAACGGATGTTTTTCATTTTTGGTATTTGCATTCAGCCGCCTTGGCGTTTTTAGCGGCCTTTTTCGTCAGTTTTTACCTGCAAAAATTTTGGACATTCCGCGATAATTCCAACGAAAGAATTCGCAAGCAGATGGCTTTGTATTTCGCGGTCGGCGCGTTCAATTTGGGCGTTAACACGATTGGCATATACGCGTTGGTGGAACAATTCGGGCTCGCGTATATTTTTGCTCAAATAATTATGGGAGCGGTAATCGCCGTCAGCAGTTTTTTGATATATAGATTTGTTATTTTCAGGCAATACCAAAGCGGCGGCTTGAAGGTTTTGATAGCCACCGGCATTTTCCCTCCCGACATCGGGGGGCCGGCGACATACAGCAAGCTGTTGGCGGACGAATTGCCGAAAAGAGGAATTGAGGTTGAGGTTTTGAGCTTTGGTTCCGTCCGCCATTTGCCGAAAATTATCCGGCATTTCGCTTATTTTTTAAAAGTTTTGGCGGCGGGGAAAAAAGCCGATGTTATTTACGCCCAGGATCCGGTAAGCGTCGGATTGCCCGTGGCGCTGGCGGCAAAATCGCTTAAAAAGAAATTTATTTTAAAAATTGTCGGCGACTACGCCTGGGAGCAGGGGAGGCAAAGGTTCGGCGCGCAAGAATTATTAGACGAATTTCAAGAGAAAAAATATTCTTGGAAAGTTGAATTTTTGCGTTTTATCCAAAAAAAAGCGGCGGACAGGGCCGCTTTGATTATTGTTCCGAGCCGTTATTTAAAAAGTATAATAATAAAATGGGGAATCGGCGAAGATAAAATAAGAGTGGTGTATAACGCCGTTCCGGAGCCTCGCTCTTGTTTAACCAAGGAAGAGGCGAAAAAAAAATTGGATATTCGGGGAGACATAATATTTTCAGCCGGGCGATTGGTTCCGTGGAAGGGATTTGGACTTTTAATTGAGTTGATGCCGGCATTGTTAAAGATAAATCCTGATTTTAAATTGATTATCGCGGGCGACGGCGGGGAGCGCGAATATTTGGAAAACAAGGCGGAGGAATTGAGACTGAACGGCAAGGTTTTTTTCACGGGCGCCGTCAGCCATGAGAAAATATTTGAGTATATGAGAGCGTCCGATATGTTTGTTTTAAATACCGGCTATGAGGGCTTGCCCCATATCACGGTTGAAGCTATGCGCGCCGGCGCGCCGGTGATTACCACGAATGTCGGAGGCAACGCGGAAGTGATTAAAAACGGAGAAAACGGAATACTGCTTGAATATAACGATAAAGAGCGATTCAGAAAAGCGATATTGGAAATCTGGCGAAACAAAAGCAAGGCGCGGGAGATTTCCGAAAACGCCAAGCAAAGCTTGGATAAATTTAATCAAGACGCCATGATTAAAGAAATAATTTTTCTGCTAAGGCGTTTTAAATAAATGAAAGTATTGAATTTAAGTTTGGACAATTCGGTTTTAAGCAAAGATTCCGGTTTGGCGAAAAGAATTACGGAGTACGGCAATTTGGTTGAAAAATACATAGTTATCGTTCCCGCCAAACATAATAAAAAAACCGAGTTGTCAAATCGCGCCATGGCTTACGGCGTAAAATCCGGCAATAAGATTTTGGGCTTGTTAAGGATTTACGGTTTGGCGAAAAAAATTTTACGCGAGGAGAAATTTGATGTTATCAGCGCGCAGGACCAGTATTTTTTGGGTTTGGCGGCTTGGGTATTGGCGCGGAAATTTAAAATAGGGCTGGAAATTCAGGTTCACGGGTTTGAAAAGTTTGGCGGAGCGCGCGAGATAATCGCGAGATTTGTTATTCCGCGCGCGAATTCTCTTCGGTGCGTAAGCCGGCGGCTGAAAAGAAAATTGGTCGGCGAGTTTGGGGCGGCGGAAGGCATAATTACGGTCGCGCCCATTTACGCGGATTTTGGATTAAAGATTAAAGATTTAAGGGTTGGGAGAGATGATGGCAGGTTTATTTTTTTAACTGTCGGGAGGTTGGCGCCGGTTAAGAATATCGGGGCGCAAATCAGGGCGTTTAAAAACTTGGAGCCGAAAATCAAAAATTTGGAATTATGGATTGTCGGGGACGGGCCGGAAAGGGGGAATTTGTCATCCGTAATCGGGGATTTGGAGCTGGAAGATAAAATTAAATTATTTGGTTGGCGCGATGATTTGGAAAAATTTTACGGCCAAGCCGACGCTTTTTTATTGACTTCGGACAGCGAGGGCTGGGGATTGGCGGTTATAGAGGCGGCTTCTCGCGCCCTGCCGATTATAATGACGGATGTCGGTTGCGCGGGCGAAGTCATCAGAGACGGCGAAAGCGGAATTGTTATTCCCGTCGGCGACCAGAAGAAACTGGAAGAAGCGATGATTGGATTGGCGGAAGACGGAAGTTTAAGGAAAAGATTGGGAGAAAACGCCCGGGAAGCGGTTAAGAAATTGCCGAGCAAGGAAGAAATATTGAGATTGTACAAACAATCATGGGAAAAAGCCGTAAAAAACAAAGAATTATGAAATTACTCATTTTAACGCAAAAAATTGACATAAATGACGATGTTTTGGGGTTTTTCCACCGCTGGGTGGAGGAATTCGCCAAGCAATGCGAGAGCGTGGTTGTCATTTGCCTGCAAAAAGGGGAGTATGATTTGCCGGAAAACGTTAAGGTATTATCGCTGGGAAAGGAACAAGAAATTACAAATTCAAAATTACAAATTCCAAATAAATCCAAAATCCAAAATTCCAAACTCCCTCTAATCCGGAAAACAAGCAAAATTTTTGTTAAAATTAAATATATTATTTTATTTTATAAATATATCTGGCAAGAGAGGAAAAATTATGATACCGTGTTCGTCCATATGAATCCCGAATATGCCGTTTTGGGAGGATTGTTTTGGCGTTTGGCGGGAAAAAGAATCGGGCTGTGGTACACGCATAAATCCGTGGATTTGAAATTGCGGCTGGCGGAAAAATTGGCCCACAGAATATTTACGGCGTCGCGCGAGAGCTTTCGGATGAAAAGCCCGAAACTGAAAATTTTGGGGCACGGAATATGTTTGGACGAATTTAATCGCGAGAATTTGCCGGATGAAAAAAACTTTGATATTGTTTGCGTGGGCAGGATAAGCCCGATTAAGAATCAGATGGTGTTGGCGGAAGCCGTTAAAATTCTCGTTAACGGCGAAAACGGCAAAAATTTAAAGGTCATTCTCGTGGGCGGCGCGGGCGACAGTTCTTACCGCGGCCGGGTAAAAGCATTCGTCAGAAGCAACAAATTGGAAAAAAATATAATTTTCGCGGGAAGCGTTCCCCACAAGAAAATCATTCCTTATTACCGCGGCGCGAAAATAAGCGTCAATTTATGCCCGACCGGCGGAATGGATAAAGTTGTTTTGGAATCAATG
>JALUVW010000114.1 GCA_027020105.1 Candidatus Falkowiibacteriota bacterium | reverse complement strand
TATTATATATCGCGCTTTCAATCGCCGTTTATGGCTAATTAATTTTCCATATCTTTAAATATGAAAATTTGTTTTTTTGGAATTTACAATCCCGAGTATTCCCGCAACAGAATTCTTATTTCCGGGCTCAAGGAAAATAATTGCGAGGTGGTTGAATGCCGAGCCGAAGCGAAGTCGGGGCGGTTTTTAAAGTATTTTAATTTATGCAAAGAATATTGGAAAATCAGAAACCGGAAATTTGACCGCGTTATCGTGGCTTTCCCGGGGCAAACCGTTGTTTGGCTGGCAAGGATATTGTTCGGGAGAAAAATAATTTTTGACGCCTTTACATCCCTTTACGATTCGGAAGTTTTTGACAGAAAAAACGCCAAGGAAAAAAGCTTAAAGGCGCTTTATTTCAAGTTTCTTGACCGGTACGCCTGCAAGCTGGCGGATAAAATTCTTTTGGACACGAACGAACATATAAAATATTTTGTTAAAGAATTCGGCATAAGCGGGGAAAAATTCATTCGCGTTTTCGTCGGCGCCGATACCGCGGTTTTTTATCCCCGCGCCGCCGGCGATTCTTTCCGCCCGCCCGGCGGCAAATTCCTCGTCCATTTTCACGGAAGCAATATTCCCTTGCAGGGAGTGGAAATTATTTTGGGAGCGGCGAAAATCTTGGAAACGGAAAAAGATATCTCATTTAATATCATCGGGACATCAATAAAGAACCAATACGCGAAACGCGGCTTCAAAAACATAAATTTTATCGGCAATGTTCCTTACGAAAAATTGCCGGAACATATTTCCCGCGCCGATGTTTGTTTGGGTATTTTCGGAAACACGAATAAAGCGCGCAGGGTGATACCCAACAAGGTTTACGAATACGCCGCGATGGGCAAGCCGGTAATCACTCTGGGCACTCCCGCCGTTCGGGAAGCGTTCGCGCCCGGAACACTACGGACGGTAAAATCTTCCGATAGCGGAGAATTGGCCGCGGCCATACTGGATTGCAAGAAAAACGAAAACGCGCGCCGAAGCGGCTTTGTCGCCGCCGAAGCGATAAGCCCCAAGAGCGTGGCCAAAAATTTACTGGATAAAATAAAAGAAGTGAAAATATTGGTTATCGTTCCCGTTCGCAAACAGGATTATTTGGCGGATACCGTCTTGGACGGATTGTTTCAATTGCGGAAAGAAAGAAATATTGATTTCCGCGTTTCGCCCGGCCTTAAAAGCCGCTTGCCCCATAAATTCAAAAAAATTTCCGGCGGCAAATTGGCGGAATTTTCCCGTGAGGCGGATTTGATTTTATTTATATGGGGGAAAAACAGCGCCAACTATCCTTTGGCGGAAAAAATAAACCAATGGCGGAAAACGATTTTTATTGACGGTTCGGAGCCGGGCAAAAACAGAAGGTTTGACAATGAGATAAAGCGGCAAGTTTTAAGGGGCGAATACCGCGGCCCGGGCGCGATTGATTATGAAATGCTTAAAAAAAGCGCGCTTTATTTCAGGCGGGAGCGCCCTTACGCGCGAGGCATCAAGCCCTTGCCTTTCGGAATTGAAAGCGCTTATACCGCTTGGAACGGCAAAATCAAGAAAGACATAGATTTTGTTTGCGTTTTCGGGCAAGAGGAATATCCGCCATTGAGGAAAAGCGTCAGGGAGGAACTGGAAAGATATTGCGCGGAAAACGGGTTTAAGTGCGTTACCGAAAAAACGAAAACTCCGCGAGAGTTTTATAATATTCTCGCCCGCGCGAAAGCGGCCGTTTCCGTCGGCGGCGGCGGATTTGACACCGCCCGTTTCTGGGAAATTCTCGCCAATAACTGCATTCTCTTGACGGAGAAAATCGCCATTTTCAAAAAAGAAGATAATCGGTTGAATTATAAGAGCGTTATTGAGTTTGAGGATTTGGATGAATTTAAGTCGCGGTTGCGCGAAACGGGAAGACGGCTGAAAGAAGGGTACGACGCGAAAGACAATATGGCCGAATTTCGGGAAATAATGAAAAACCATTCCTCCAAAGCCAGGGTGGAGTTTATTCTAAAAGAAGCCGAAAAGAAGGGGTTGTTAAGTTAAAATTTATTTCAAG
>JALUVW010000113.1 GCA_027020105.1 Candidatus Falkowiibacteriota bacterium | reverse complement strand
CACGGAAAGACAAAGCTTTTGGACGCTATCCGCAAAACCGACGTGGCGGCCGGCGAGGCCGGAGGGATTACCCAGCATATAGGCGCTTATCAAGTAAGCAGAAAAGACAAATTGATAACTTTTATTGACACCCCCGGGCATGAGGCGTTTACCGCTATGCGCGGCCGAGGAGCAAAGGTGGCGGATATCGCGATATTGGTGGTTGCCGCCGATGACGGAGTGAAGCCGCAGACCAAAGAGGCCTACAACATAATTAAAGCGTCTAAAATTCCTTTTATAGTCGCCATAAATAAAATTGACAAAGAAGCCGCCGACATCAATAAAACCAAACAAGAGCTTTCAAGCCAGCTTGGCATTACGCCCGAGGACTGGGGCGGCAAAACAATTTGCGCCCCCATTTCCGCCTTGACCGGAGACGGCGTGGAGGATCTTTTGGATATGGTTTTGTTGACGGCCGAGATGGAGTCGGACAGTATGCGCGCCAATCCGAACGCCAAAGCGATTGGCACCGTGATTGAGTCTCGCGTTGACAAGGGCGAGGGCCCGGTGGCCACGATTTTAATCCAAAACGGCACTTTGCGAGTCGGCGATCCTCTTTCGTTTAACGGACAGGCTTACGGCAAGGCCCGCGGCTTAAAGAATTATAAAGGCGAGGCGATTAACGAAGCGGGGCCGTCCACGCCGGTAAAAATTATCGGCCTGAAGATAGCGCCCGCGGTGGGGGATATTTTGGAAGTGGGAGAAGGTGAAAAAATAAAAGCGAAAAAAATGAAGATAAAAGAAAGAAAATCTGACACCCTCAAGCAAGTTGAAGAAAAAGACGATGGCAAAATCAAAAAAGTCAATATAATCATTAAAAGCGATGTATTGGGCTCGGCCGAAGCCATTGAAGAATCGTTGGAAAAAATAAATACGGACGATGTCAGGGTAAATATTGTCCATAAAGGTCTGGGCAATATTACCGAGGGCGACATAGAAAGAAGTCAGGCGATGGGGGCGCGGCTTATCGGCTTCCATGTTAAAAGTTCGCCGCAGGCGGAAGAATTTGCCCGCGAAAGAGGGGTGTCCGTTAAATTGTACGACATAATATACGATTTAATCAATGACGTAAAAAAATATATGCAGGAAGCGGCCGGCGTGGAGCTGGTGAGAGTTGACTTGGGCAAGGTGAAAATAGCGGCGATTTTCCGAACCGAATCCGACAGGCAGATTGTCGGCGGCAAAGTGCTTGAAGGAAAAATTGAATCGGGCAGCAATATTGAGGTATTGCGCGGAAAAGAGATAATCGCCCGCGGAAAACTCGTTAGACTGCAAACCGGCAAGCAGGACGTGGACGAGGTTGAGGCGGATAATGAATGCGGCATATTGTATGAGGGCGATCCGGTCATACAAGTAGGTGATATTTTGCGATTTCATAAGGAGAAAGAAGTTGTCAGGAAAATTTAATTTCGGGATCTTTAAGATCTTTAAGATCTTTGAGATCTTTGGGATTATAATGCTATGTCCCAACAATCTTAAAGATCTTAAAAATCCCAATAATCTTAAATTTTAAAATAATGCGGCGTATTGAGCAAATAAACGAATTATTAAAAGAAAAATTAGCCGGCTTGGTTTCCCGCGAAGCGCCGTTGGAAAACGGCCTTATTACCATTTCTTACGTGGATTGCTCTCCCGATTTGCGCAACGCCAAGGTCGGGATTTCGGTTTTGCCATTCGGTTTATCCAAGAAAGTTCTGGCGCGGCTGAAAAAACACAGGTCGGACTTCACTCAAGTTTTAAAAAGAGAAACTCGGCTCCGCCAAATACCGAAGATTCATTGGGAAATAGACGCCACGGAACAAGACGCGTCGGAAATTGATGAAATCTTGGAAAAAATAAAAAAGGAAACGGCGGATAAAAAGAAATAAATAACGCCGGAACGCCGTGTTTTACGCCGTTTTACCAAAGCAAACGGAGGGATGTATTGCGCGATGATGGATAATGAAATTCTATACAATAAAATATTCGCCAAGATAAAAGAAGCGGACAGTATTCTCTTGGTCACTCACGAAAAGCCCGATGTTGACGCCATATCTTCTGTTTGCGCCTTTATTGATTTGTTGGAACAATTGGAAAAACGGTATTTCGCTTATTGTTTTGACGCGCCGCCGCGCCAATTTGACTTCTTGCCTCATACGGAAAAAATAAGCGCCGACAAGAGCGCGCTGAATTTTGATGATTATGACTTGATTATTGTTTTTGATTGCGGCGGATTAAACAGGACCAAATTGGCCGATGAAATAAACAATAGGGGCGAGCATCAGTTTGTAATAGAAATAGACCACCACGTAAAAACCGACAGTTACGCCGATTTGGAATTGAGAGAGCCGGAAAGAGCGTCAACCACGGAGCTTGTTTATAATTTTTTTAAGGCCAATAAAATAAGAATAAACAAAAATACGGCCAATTGCGTTTTGGCCGGCATTTTAACCGATTCGGGCAATTTTATTTACGTATCCACCACCAACAGGACCATTAAAATAGCGAGCGAAATGCTTTCCCTCGGGGCCAACCTCCCGAGGATTATGGAAAACACTTTGCGCAATAAAAATTTGCCGGCTTTAAAAATTTGGGGCAAAGCGATGTCCCGCGTCAAGATTAACAAGAAATACAATATCGCTTTCACGGTTTTAACTCTTGACGATATCGGCGGCTTGGACGAAGAGTATTTGGAGGGTATTCCCAATTTTTTGGGAAACCTGCGCGGCGTGAAGGCCGTTATGGTTGTTCGCGAGCAAAAAGACGGCACGATTAAAGGAAGTTTTCGTTCCGCTCATCCGAATGTCAATGTGGCCAAACTCGCCCAGGTTTTGGGCGGAGGAGGGCATATTAAGGCGGCGGGGTTTACGTTGGAGGGAAGATTGGAGTTGACGGAGGAAGGATGGAGAGTGGTATAGGTTTTTTAAGATTTTTAAGATTTTTAAAGCTCTTGTGATTCTTGGGACAATACAAAAAAATAATCCCAAAGATCCCAAAGGCCTCGCCAAGCCCTCCATTGACAATACATTGTTTTAACCATAAAATAAACTCATAATTATTAAGTATTAATCATAAATTCAAGCTTATGCCTCTTATTCCAACAGTCATAGAAAAATCAACATACGGCGAGCGGGCTTACGATATTTACTCCCGCTTGCTCAAAGACCGCATTATTTTTTTGGGCGAACCGATTTCCGACCATGTCGCCAATATCGTGATTGCCCAATTCTTGTTTTTGGACGCGGAAAACAAAAACAAGGATATTAAATTCTATATCAACACTCCGGGAGGTTCGGTAACCGCCGGTTTGGCGATTTACGACACTATGCAATACATCAAATCGGATGTTTCCACCATTTGCGTCGGCATGGCCGCCAGCATGGGCGCGGTCTTGCTCGCCGCCGGGTCCAAGGGCAAGAGGTTTATTTTGCCCAACTCGGAAGTTATGATTCATCAGGTGATGGGCGGCTTTGAAGGGCAAGCGTCCGACATAAAAATACGATCCGAGCATATCCTTAAAATAAAAAACAAGCTTAACCAAATTTTAGCCGAACATACGGGCCAGTCAATCGCCAAAATTGAAAAAGACACGGACCGAGACAGGTTTATGGCCGCCGACGAAGCGAAAAAATACGGTATAGTTGATAAGATAATAGTGAAGCAGTAAATAAGAACAAGAAGAAAAATAAGATAAATAAGAATATTTATCTTATTTTTGTTTTATGGGGCTGTCGTCAAATTCTCGCCCTTGCCAAAAATAAAAGCTTGTGATAGGATGAAAACTGTAATTAATAATAATTTTTTACAGCTGAAAAACAAGGAGCGCGAAGTTAAAAGCCATGACAGATATGCCGGAAACGGACTAAAATTAGCAAAATTATCTAACGGATAATTGGGCGGACAAATGAAAATCAACACTCAAATTAAATTCTTGACTCAAACAATTTTTGCTGAAAACCAACACATAATTGGCTAATTTTTGCTTTGCCCCGTTGAATAAATCGCCGATGATGTCGGCGATGACAGGCGCTCGCTTGGCGGGGATTATCGCGAAAAACGCAATCTCCCAAATATTTCCATTTTTCAGTTTGTAAATCCCATAATATGGAATTTTTAATGAAGTATTTTGTTTTGGCGATACTGGCCGCGGTTGGTTTTTTTATTGGTTATTTGATAAGAGACCGAAAGGCCGGACGTAAAATCAAAACAGCGGAATCAAAGGCGGAAAAATTACTCCAAGAAGCGAAAGTCAAGCAAGCGGAGCTTTTACTGAAAGCCGAAGAGAAGGCTTTGGCAACGATTAAAGAGGCGAAACGGGAAGAAGAAAAACGCCGCGCGGACATTAATAATTTGCAAGCGCGTTTGGAAAAAAGAGAAAATGTTTTTTCGCAAAAACTTCTTGAATTGCAAGAAAAACAACAGCAATTGTACGATAAGGTCGGACGAGTGGAAGAAATTAAAGAAAAAATTAAAAAAATAAAAGAAGAACAGTTAAAAAAACTTGAAAAGATCGCCAAGATGTCCAAACAGGAGGCAAGCGATATTTTGATGAAGAATGTTGAAGAGCAGAGCAAGGAAGATTTAATGCGCCGCATCAGCAAGCTTGAAAAAGAATCAATTGAAACCTTGGAGGAGAAAGCGCGGGATTTGATAGCGCAAACCGCGCAACGATTGGCGTCTTCTTGCGCCGCCGAGATTACCACCACGACCGTTGATTTGCCCAATGACGAAATGAAGGGGCGCATTATCGGTCGCGAGGGGCGAAACATCAAGGTTATTGAGCAGCTTACCGGTACGGAGATTATCGTTGACGACACTCCGAACGTGATTACGATTTCCGGTTTTTCCCTGATAAGGCGGCATATCGCCAAAAGGGCGTTAAATCGCTTGATTCTTGACGGCCGAATTCATCCGACTAAAATTGAGGATGCCATCGCGGAGGCGAGAAAAGAGCTGGCGCTTGACATTAAGAAAGCGGGAGAAGAGGCCTTGTACGAGATCGGCGTTACCGGCTTTGATCCGAAATTGGTGCAGATTATCGGACGGCTTAAATACAGGACAAGCTACGGGCAAAACGCCCTCCAACATTCAATGGAAGTGGCGCATTTGTCGGCATTATTGGCCGAAGAGCTGGGAGCCGATGTTACCTTGGCGAAAAAAGGAGGACTGCTTCATGATATCGGCAAAGCGGTTGATCATGAAGTACAGGGCACTCACCCCGAAATAGGAACGAATATAGCCAAGAAATTCGGTCTGCCCCAAGAGATAATTGATCCGATAGAAACCCATCACGACGATAAGCCGCGCGGACTTATCTCGGTTA
The DNA here is from genome assembly GCA_027020105.1 of Candidatus Falkowiibacteriota bacterium. Lineage (GTDB taxonomy): Bacteria > Patescibacteriota > Patescibacteriia > Patescibacteriales > SZUA-104 > SZUA-104. Next base: position 1,580 of record JALUVW010000113.1, on the reverse strand, counting down.
TCGTGAAAACGGCCGACGCCATTTCGTCGGCTCGTCCCGGAGCAAGGCATGACACTTTTGAAAGATATATCCAGCGGTTGGAAGAGCTGGAAAAAATAGCCACTTCTTTTGATGGGGTTGACAAGGCGTACGCCATTCAAGCCGGACGAGAGGTGAGAGTGTTTGTTTCTCCGGAAGAAATTGATGACTTGAAGGCTCGCAATTTGGCGCGAGACATCGCCAAGAAAATTGAAGAAGAATTAAAATACCCGGGCGAAGTTAAGATTAGCGTTATCAGGGAGATGAGAGTAACGGAATACGCGAGATAATATATAGTTAAAAGTTCATAAAGTTATAAAGTTTATAAAGTTATAAAATATTAGAAAATATTATTTTTTTAAAATTTTTTATAACTTTTTACTTTATGAACTTTAAAAACTTTATAAACTTTCTACTAAGTTTATGTTTAAAGTATTATTCATCGGCGACATCGTCGGGAAAATCGGCAGGCGGGCGGTTCAACAGGTTTTGCCCAAGCTGAAAAAAGAGCATAAGCCGGATTTGGTGATTGCCAACGCGGAAAATATTGCTCACGGCTCCGGGGTGAGCGAGAGCGGGTTAAGGGAGATGATGGAGGCGGGGGTTGATTGGTTTACTTGCGGCGACCATTCTTTTCAAAAAGAGAAGCGGCTCGACGTATATGACAATTTGCCCATTTTAAGGCCGGCGAACTATTCCGCCGGCGTTCCCGGAAAAGGATATTCCGTCATTTCCGTTAACGCCGCGAAAGCGGGAGGCGATGGAGCGAGCGTTCTCCTTGTCAATTTAATCGGCAGGGTGTTTATGAAAATGGATTATGAGTGCCCGTTTCGGAAATTAGACGCGATATTGGCCGATGAAAATTTGGCAGACAAAAAATTTTCTGCTATAATTATTGATATGCACGCGGAAGCAACTTCGGAAAAAACAGCGATGGGTCATTACGCGGACGGGCGGGTAAGCGCGGTGTTCGGCACTCATACGCACATAATGACCGCCGATCATAAAATCAGCAAGCAAGGCACGGCGTATATTACCGATGCCGGCATGGTCGGATTCGCCGACGGGTGCATAGGCATTGAAAAGGAAAATATTCTTGACACTTTTTTAACGCAAGTGAAGCATTCTCATGTTATTCCGAAAAAAGGCGGAGCGATCTTCAACTCCGTATTGGTTTCCATTGACGGCAAGACGGGGAAGGCGAAGAAAATTAAGCCGATAACAAAATTCGTTGAAATAAAATGAGAAATAACACAGAATAAAATTAAGCGATTAGTCGCTTAGTTAAGTTAAATCCTTAATCGCTAAGCGCCTAATTACTGGCTACCAACATATATGAACAAAGCAAGTTTAATTGAACGCATTGCCGCCGAGGCGGAAGTGTCGAAAAAGCAAGCCGAAGCGATGCTTAACGCCTTTGTGAAGATAACCATCAACGAACTTAAAGCCGGAAACGAAGTTTCCATCACCGGTTTCGGCACTTTTATGTCAAAAACCCGCCACGCCCGCAACGGCGTTAATCCGCAAAAACCGTCAGAGCGCATTCAAATTCCGGAAGTGCG
>JALUVW010000112.1 GCA_027020105.1 Candidatus Falkowiibacteriota bacterium | reverse complement strand
GGCAAACTGTATTTTTTGGAAATCAACACTATCCCCGGTATGACCGCCGCCAGCCTGGTTCCCAAGGCCGCCAAAGCCGCCGGAATGGAATTCGGCGATTTTTTGGATAAGCTGATTAGGGGATGACATTTTGACTCATATGTTCAACCGTACCAAAAACCTGCGACTTAGCGTTATCAAACAAATGGAACTTCGGGCCTCAAGATACCCGGATGTTGTTTCTTTGGCGCAAGGAATTCCGGGATTTGACACGCCGGAATGCATTAAAAGACGGGTGGAATTGGCGTTAAAGAGGGGAGTGGTGTCCAAATATTCGTTATCCCCGGGATTACCCGAGTTAAGAGAGTTGATTGAGTTGTCGCTGGCGCGCGAGAATATGTTTTATGATTGGCAAAAGGAGATTATTGTTACCGCCGGCGCCATAGAGGGCATCACGGCGGCCATTTTGGCCATCACCGAACCGGGCGACGAAATAATCATACCGAGTCCTACCTACACGAGTTATCGGGAAGTAATTAATCTGGCCGGGTGCATGCCCGTTTATGTTTCACTGGACGAGAATAGGGGATGGGCGTTTGACTTGGATAAATTTGAAAAAGCGATTACCGAAAAAACCAAGGCGATTTTTTACTGCAACCCCAATAATCCCACCGGCACCATCTATGCTAAGGAGCAATTATTGGGCTTGGCTAAATTGGCCGAAAAGCATAATTTGTTTATAATATGCGATGAAGTTTATAAAGACTTTATTTTTGACGCGGAAGGGGCTAAGCCGCCACGATTTGCTTCAGTAAATCGTGGCGGCTTAGCCCCTTTTTCTCTCGGCGAAGTGCCGGAATTGAGGAAAAAAGTGATTAGGGTTTTCAGTTTTTCAAAGCCGTACGCCATGACCGGGTGGCGGATCGGCTATCTGCATAGCGACGAATCGGTTGTTCGCGAGATATTGAAAGTGCATGACTCTTTGGTAACCTGCGCGCCGGTAATTTCCCAGTATGCCGCTATGGGGGCGCTGGAGATGGGGGAGAGGGATTTGAAGAAATTTGTCAAAGATTTTAAGGAGCATAGGGATTTCGCGTGTTCGCGCCTGGATAAATTAAGCCATATTTTCAGCTACGCGAAACCGAACAGCGCTTATTATGTGTTTCCATCCTTCGCCAAAGCTTTGGACGGCGAGCCTCGGCCTGACAGCTGGAAGTTCGCGCTGGAATTGCTGGACAAAGCGCAAGTGGCGGTTGTCCCGGGAGTCGCGTTCGGCCCGAACGGCGAGGGGCATATCAGGATTAACTTTGGGAGAAGCAAGGAGGATGTCGGCAGGGCGTTTGACAGAATGGAGGAATATTTTGATAAATGGAAAAATTAAAAATCAAATATCAAAGCTTGTCCCGTGCCGCGGCACGGGATGACAATGCAAAATTTAAAAATAATTTACGAATTACAACTTATAACTCATGAAATATTTAATGAAAAAAATTCTTCAATATTACCTTAAATATATCGCCAAGCTGGTTTTAGCTATACACCGGCCGACGATTATCGCTATTGCCGGCAGTACGAATAAAATTTTTGTCAAGGATGAAATAAGCAAAACATTAAAAGAAGAGGGGATTAGCGTTCGCTCAAACCCCAAAAGTTTTAATACGGAAATAGGATTGCCCTTGGCGATTTTAAACCTGCCCAGCGGGTATAATTCTTACAAAAACTGGCTGCCGGTTATTCCCAAAGCGATTTTGAAAATATTTCAATTCAACTTCCCCAAATTTTTGGTTTTGGAATTGGGTGTTTCCGATCCCGGCGATATGAGGTATTTATTAACGATAATCAAACCGAAAATCGTTGTTATCACCGATATAACGCAAAGGTATTTGGAAGGATTTGACGGTATGAACGAATTGGTGAACGAATACGAGCTTTTGGTGAAAAAAGCCGATAAAAACGGACTGGCGATATTAAATTATGACAACCAAAGAATTAGAAAAATGGCTAATATTAGCAAAATTAAGGTTCAATTTTTTGGACTTACGGATGGCGCGGATTGGCAAGCCGTTAAAATTGAAAAGGGGAGTACGGGGCAGTCGGTAACCGTAAAACACAATAATATCGCGAGTGAACATAAAATAAACAAGTTCGGACAGCACCATGTTAACGCTTTATTGATTGGCCTTGCCGTAAAACATTATTTAACATGTTAAATAATGAAACGCTTTATAATATAAAATCAAAAACTACAAATTCAAAATTACAAATCACAAATAAATTCAAAATAATAAATTCAAAAAATTTAAACTTTTTATTAATTCAATATTTTAGTTTAATTAAGGTTTTAGATTTATAATTTTGAATTTGTGATTTATTTGTTATTTAGTATTTTGAATTTGTAATTTTTATGAATTTAACTGTTTAGTTTTTTGCTTAAATAATAATAGATAGATTAAACAGGGGGGATTATTAAAGAGTATGCCAAAAAGGAGGAAAAAATTTGATTATAGCGGAAAAAAATATTCCAACCCTTTTTTTCGCGCAAAAAGAAAAAAGGGCGTTTTCTCCGTTTCTTCCGGGAAGTCCTTTAAAGCCAAGAAACGGACTTGGCGCTCAAAGTTAATCTTTTTAACGCTTGCGGCGGTTTTTGTCTGCTTGGTTTGGCTTTTTTATTTTTCATCCGTTTTTAACGTTACCTCCGTGGAGGTCGTCGGCAACAGCAAGATAGCGGAGAGCGATATCAAGGACGCGGTGTGGAGGCAAACAAATGAAAGCAGATTTTTCATTTTTAAGCAAAAAAATTTAAATTTATTTGATGAAGATGAATTGGCGGCGAATTTGAACGGGCAGTATTATTTTGAAAATTTATCCATCAATAAGAAATTCCCCGGGACTATTATAATCAATTTAAAAGAAAAAGAATATTCCGCCGTATGGTACGAATCGGATAAGTATTATTACATTGACAACGAGGGAAACATATTTTCGGAGGCTGATCCGCTCCAAATCAAACGGCAAAACTATCCCTTGATTGAAAACAGGAGGGAGGGAAAAATTGACGGAAAGGCCGTTAAGGCGGACGACGGCAGCATTGATTATATCGTGAGTTTGTTCAAGGAGCTTAAAAATAATCGTAAAAATTTTAAAATTGACCGATTTATACTGGACAGTGATTTTTACACGGTTAAGTTAAAACTGCTGGAGGGGCCCGAAATATATTTTAACACCAAAGAGGATATTAAAAAACAAATCGCCAAATTACTGGTTATTGTCGGAGAAAAATTAAAAGACGATTTTATCAACAAAGAATACATTGACTTAAGGTATGGCGATAGGGTATATTATAGATAGCTTTACAATTATAAATTTATCAAACTTTAATTACCGCCACTATGGAAAGATTATTTAAATTCGTGTTCGCGTTAGCTGTTTTGGTATTTTGTCTTGTTGTTATCGGTATTTTTTTGCTGATTATAAAAATTTTACTGCTGTTCACCACCGAGCTTAACATAATGGGAATTAACTTTAGTTGATTGGTTTCGCGCCGGTTGATTTATATATAACGTTAATTAACCTATATTATGCGAAGTTATATGTTATAGCGTATAATTTTGATTATTCCGTTCCTTCGCGCGTTCCCCCGAATAACGGCCTATACACTTAAAAAACCATAATACTAACATAAGTTTTGCGTATATTGAATTTAATCAAGTTTCGGCTTCACGCCGAGTCTTTTTTGTTATTTTAATACTTCGCATAATGTGATATAATGCTTATATGAACAAGACCAAGCCGATAATCAAATATTTAACGGATTTTTTGGATTATTTGGAAATTGAAAAAGGCCTGTCCAATAAAACGCAGGAGAATTATTCGCGTTTTTTAAATAAATTCTTTAAATGGCTGGCGGACAATAATTACGCCGATATGAAGCCGAACGAGCTCTCCCCCGCCGTTATTTGGAAGTACAGAGTTTTTTTATCGCGGCGTGTTGATCCCGTGAGAAAAAAACTTTTAAAAAAATCCACGCAAAATTATTATTTAATAGCTTTGCGCGCTTTATTGGAATTTTTTATTGAGAAAGACATTGATTCCCTGCCCCCGGGCAAAATCAAACTTGCCAAAGACAGATCGGAAAAAGAAGTCAAGTTTTTAACCTTGAATCAAGTTGAGAGCCTGCTGCTCTCCCCCGACACAAGTAAAATTATCGGTTTGAGGGACAGAGCGATTTTGGAATCACTTTTTTCAACCGGATTGCGCGTGGCCGAATTGGTCGCGTTAAACCGCGACCAGTTTAAAATCAATAATGACACAAAGGAGCTGGAGGTGGTTATAGTGGGAAAGGGTGAGAAAACGCGAACGGTTTATTTTTCGGAAAGGGCGGTTCGCTGGCTCAACAAGTATTTAAGCAAAAGAAAAGATATGGACGAGGCTTTGTTTATAAATTATAAGCCGGGAATTGAAAAAACCGGCAAATCGCGCCGGTTGACCACCAAGAGCGTGGAGGATATAGTAAAGAAATACGTAAAAATCGCCGGTTTGCCGATTATGGCCACTCCTCACACGTTAAGGCATACTTACGCCACCGATTTGTTGTCGGAGGGCGTGGACTTGCGTTTGGTGCAGGAATTTTTGGGACATAAAAATATCGCCACTACGCAGATATATACCCATGTCACGAATAAACGGTTGAGGGATATTCATAAAAAATTTCATAGCGGAAAAAATTTGAAAAATTGATTAACCGCCGCGCTTCTCCCGATTTATCATTTAAAATACTCCCCCAACCATTTATCTCTTTTTAAGATTTCAATATTTCCGTTAACTTGCTTGTAGAATTCCGGAAAATGCCGGCGAATTATCCAGCGGCCTCGGTGGCGCTGCGTAAAGGGCCTTTTCTGGTGATGCGCCACTTCGTGGCATAGTGTCCGTAAAATACTTGAAATCTTTTTCGGCTCCCTTTTTTTCGGCGTAAAAATATCAATGGTGATGAGGCCGGTTTTTAAATTCGTCCTGCCGATCACGTAACCGCGTTTCGTGTTAACGCGGTTATTTTTTCTTCGCATCGGCCGAAAGCGAATATTGGCCGCGTTAAGCAGTTTTAACGCGTTATCGCAGACAAGCTGAACGAGTTGTTCGTAAGGCATAACGAAGAAAAACCGAATACCGAAAATCAAGTTTATTGAAAAATCCGCCAAAATTGTTTTTCCGGTATTTGATTTTTATTTTTACGGCAAATACTCCAGCGGATCAACCGGAATGCCGTTTAGGCGAACGCCAAAATGCAGGTGCGGGCCGGTCGTGAATCGGCCGGCGCCGGGAGTGCCGGGCAATCCTCCGCTTAAACCGATGGTTTGTCCCTGAACCACATAATCATCCTCCTTTACCAATAATTTTGACAAATGGAAGTACACCGTTGATAATTGATTGCCGTGCACTATCGTAATATAGCTCACTCCCCTTTTCCCTCCGTTTTTTACTCTGGCAACATAGCCGGAGGCGGCCGCCTTTACCGTCGTGCCCTGCGCGGCCCTAACATCAATGGCCGAATGCTCAAAGATGTACCTGAACGGATAATCAGGGTCGTGAAAATAAGAAGTAATCGTGTTTTTGGGCACCGGCCAAATAAATCCGGAATCGTTGAACTCCAGCTTTTTTCCGTCCATTCGCGCCATTTTCTCCCGGAGAGTTTTTTCTTTTTGCGCTATTTCCGCGGAAATCTTTGCTTGTTCGCGTTTGGCCTGTTTGATTAATCTTTGGTATTCCTTTTCATTGTATCGCGTTTGGTTCAAGATAAAAGTTTTGGTGTTTCGCTCCTCTTCCAACTTAATTTTCTTATCGTTCAATTCGTCCCTTAACGCGTTTAATTCCTGATTTTTCTTGGCCAAAGACGATAGTTTTTTTTCATTTTTGGTTTTATACGATTTTAAATTGTCCAAACTCTTTCCCACCTCGGAATTAATATTTTCAAGGTATTTAACTTGATTTAAAAATTCGGACAAGTTGTTGTTTAACAAAATTATCTCCAAAGCGCCGACTCTGTCTTGTTTGTGCATCAAACGAAGTATTGACGCCAGATGCTCTTTTTCATCGGCGATTTTTTGGTCGGTATCCTCTATTTCCGCTTCAATTTTTTTAATTTCAAGCCCGGTAATATCAATATCCGCTTGCACATTCTCAATATCCAGCTCTGTTTTAGCCATACGATTGTTCAATATCGCCAACTGGTTGGCAAGGCTTGCTCTTTTTGATTGCGCCCTCCTTAGGGCTTTGGCGTATTTTTCCCGCTTGTTTTGTATTTCCTTGATTTCATCTTTTTTTTGCCGGATTTCCTTGTTTATTTCCTTGATTTGCGCGTTTTCGCTCTCGCCGAACGCAAAATTTCGGGCGTTCAAAAAAACGACCAATATCAACAGGGGTATGAATATTTTTATAATAATATTTTTCATATTTATATTATAGCACAATTTTAGACATAAAAAAAGAGCGGGGAGTGTTTGGTTCCCCGCTCACCAGCCATATGTATTAAAAATCAAGGTCGTCTAGGCTGATATTGCCCACGGCGCTTACGCGCCTTATTTTTGAAATAATCCTGTTCTCTTCATCGTGGTGGTCGCCGAAGTTAACGACGAACCACAAATGGATATATTCCGCCATTACTATTTCATGGCAGATATATCTTTTTAAGTCTCCCACGGTCCGCAGCATCGGCGTCGTGGGCGTCATGGGCGGAGGAATAAAGATTTCCAGCATTTCTTTTTCCGGATTCCTTATTCCCTCCCTTTTCATAATTTTTTCGGCCTTGAGGAGCATACGGAAGGCGTCCTCATACCTTCCTTCTCTTATGGCCGCCCATGCTTCATGGATAAAATTTTCCGAACTTTTTTTGGAAAAAATTTTTTTAAAAAATCTTGTCATTTTTTTCCTCCTTTAGATAGATTATATGCTCTTCAAATTCCCCC
>JALUVW010000111.1 GCA_027020105.1 Candidatus Falkowiibacteriota bacterium | reverse complement strand
AATCTCAATACCCTTGTCGGCAAGTTTGTTTTGTTCAACAACCACGCTTGAGAGCGTAGGCTCGCGGCTTGTCACCCAACGGCAACCGACACTCTTTTTTCTTAAGTATTTTTTAATCTCCATCCCCAACGACCTTATGTCAAATTTATTTTTTCCGTAATATGATATGCCGAATTTGAATTTGCCGTTAATTTTATCCACGTCTATTAATTTAACCGACTCGCTTAATAATTCTTTATTGTTCTTAATTCTAAATTCATCATCCACAATCCCAATTTTTATAATCCCGCCTAATTTTTTAATTAGTCCTTTCGCGTTAATCTCTTTATTTGTCTCCAAAACAAAAATATCATTGGAGACTAAGTCTCCAATTGGAGACTTAGTCTCTTCCGCGCGCGCGCGAAAAACGGCCGAAAGTTCGGCTACGGACAATGTGGGATTTTTCCCTAAAACAAAAAAGTATTTCATAGCTTAACCTTAGCAGAATTTTAGCGCTCTTGCAATTTTTTCACGCTTATGCTAAAGTGCTAATACAATTAAACTAATTTACAACATTGCGTTTGGGGCATTCGGACGGTAATTCGGATTATTCGTCTTATAAACGGGCGCTTATAATCCGAATCTACAAATTATTATCCGAATGACCCGAATAATATTGAGTTTATTTTACTTTAAATTAACAATTTATACCTTTCCCACATCCCGAAATTTCGGGATAATCCCCATACTTGGGGGATTAAAGGTATTCTCGCCAATTCCCATGATGAATCAGAGAATATCTTGGGATTTTTTTATTCCTACAAATTACGAATTCATTACGAATTTACAAATATATAAAAAATTATTTGTAAATTTGTAATAATATTTGTATATTCGTAGACGCTAAATTCTATGTCAAAAACCAACGAGTCACGAATTCCTCATTATGAATTGCTCTACATAGTGTCCAATAAATTCACCGAAGAGGAATTAAAGCCGATTATTGAAAAAGTGAACGCCGTTATCAATAACAGAGGCGGCAAAATAACTTTAACCGAAGAATGGGGCAAAAAACGCTTGGCTTATCCGGTCAAAAATTTCAGCCACGCCTATTATGTCTTGGTGGAATTTGATTTTGAAGGGGACAAAGTGGAAAGCATTGACCGCGATTTGCGTATGATGAGCGAAATCTTGCGCCACCAAATCGTATCCAAGAGAGTGAAAACGGAAGAAGATATTAAAAAGGAAAAGGAAATTTCCCAAAAAATAGCCGCGAGAAAAGAAAAAGAAGCGAAAGAGAAAAAGGAAGAAAAGAAGGAAAAAGAAGAAAAGAAGAAAGAAAAAGTTGACATCGGCGAATTGGATGAAAAATTGGACAAAATACTGGAAACGGACGACTTATTGTAATTACAATAAGTCGCATAAATTGTAGTTTATGTATTTTGCGATAATATTCCAAAAAACGCGATTTATAAATTCCTAATTTCTAATTAACCTAATTTCTAATAAAATCTTTAATGACTAACGCAAAAGTTATAAAAATATTTTAGAAATTTAGTCATTTGAAATTTGAAGTTTTGTTAGAAATTATAATTTATAATTTAGAAATTTTGACATCCTGCTAATTATTAACTCTATTCATAATCATCCATTTTGTTTAAGAGATGAATGACTGATGAATAACAAATTTTATGAATTTAAACAAGGCTATGATTATCGGGAATCTAACCAGAGATCCCGAAGTGAAAACAACTCCGTCGGGAATAACGGTCGCTTCTTTCGCGGTGGCGACCAACTTTGTCTGGAAAGACCAACAAGGACAAAGGCAGGAAAGGGCGGAGTTCCATAACATTGTCGCGTGGAGACGGCTAGCTGAAATTTGCGGACAATATCTGCGCAAGGGCTCAAAAGTTTACATAGAAGGGCGAATGCAAACAAGGGACTGGACCGGCGAGGACGGCGTAAAACGATACCGCACCGAAATTATCGCGGACAATATGATTATGCTTGACAGCAGGGGCGGAGTCGCGAACAACGCCCCAACACCCGCGCCGGCGCCAAGCCAAGAACAGCCCGCTCCCAACGCGGAACCGATAATTGACGCGAACGAACCGGTGGGAGGAATGGACGCGGACGCCGACGAGGAAGACATTAAGGTGGAAAACATACCTTTTTAATTTAACATAACGCGAATAATAATTTTAAACACGTAACTTATATGGAAAACATCATTAAAAAAGAAAAAAAATGCCATTTTTGCGTTAACAACATCAATGAAATTGACTACAAGGACACGGAAACCCTGCGCCGCTTCATCAATTCTTATATGAAGATTCTGCCCAGGAAAAGGACGGGGACTTGTTCGTGGCACCAAAGAAAATTGGCCACCGCCATCAAGAGGGCGCGCATAATGGTATTGCTGCCGTTTATAAGAAGATAACGTTATTCTACCGGGTTTCGCGGCTTAAAGCCGTCCGAACCCCGCTCCTCTCGATGGCGAGGGGACGGTAGAAATTATTTTATGTTAAGCATTAATGAAATAAAAATCGGCAAGCTGTTGAATATCGCCGACGAGCCGTATGTCGTCATCAAGGCCGATCATCATAAGATGGGCAGGGGCGGCGCTGTTTTGAAGGTTAAGCTGAAAAATTTGATAACCGGCAATGTTCTGGATAAAACATTCCAGGGAAACGACAAGGCCCAAGAAGCGGACACTGAAAAAAAGAGGGCGAATTTTTTGTATAAAGACGAACGCGAGGCGCACCTGATGGATAATGAAACTTACGAGCAATTCAGCATTGAAATTGACCAAATCGGAGAAAAACAAAAATTTCTGAAAGACGGCATTGACGTTGATGTGCTTTATTTTCAAGGAAAGCCGGTGGCGATTGATTTGCCGGTAAAAATTGAACTTAAAGTGGTAAGCGCTCCTCCGGGGGTGAAAGGAAATTCCGCCGGCAATGTCAATAAAATGGTTGAACTGGAAACCGGCGCGTCAATCAGCGTGCCGCTATTCGTAAACGAAGGCGACATAATCAGGGTTAACACGGATACGGGGGAATACGTTGAAAGAGTGTAAATTAGTTATAAAGTTGAAAGTTTGTAAAGTTTAAAGTGAATTGATTATAAAAAAAGAGGCCTTTTGAGGCCTCTTTTTTATGTTATCACTTTATAACTTTTAAACTTTACAAACTTTCAACTAAACTTATTCCTCCATTTCCCTCGCCTTAACCTCGCTTAATATTTTCTTCCTAATCTCTTTCATTAATTTTTTATCCGCCCGCAAAAATCTTTTGGCGTTCTCGCGGCCCACGCCCAGTTTGATGTCGCCGTAGCCGTATGAATTTCCCGACTTGCTAATCACTCCGTAAGCCGCGCCGGTGTCCAGCAAGTCGCCGGCGATTGAAATGCCCTCATTATACATAATGTCAAATTCGCAGGTTTTAAACGGCGCCGCCACCTTGTTTTTTACTATCTTGGTTTTTACGCGATTGCCGATAATTTTATCCCCTTGTTTTATTTGCGCCGAACGCCTTACTTCAATTCTTACCGATGAATAGAACTTCAAAGCCGTGCCGCCGGTGGTGGTTTCCGGATTGCCGAAAAACACGCCTATTTTAAGCCTGATTTGATTGATGAAAATAATTACAGTTTTGGTTTTGGACACAATGCCGGTAAGCTTGCGCAGCGCCTGGCTCATTAAACGCGCTTGCAGCCCCATATGAGAATCTCCCATATCGCCTTCTATTTCTTTTTGCGGAACAAGAGCCGCCACGCTGTCAACCACAATTACGTCCACGGCGTTGGAGCGCACCAATGTTTCCAATATTTCCAAAGCCTGCTCTCCGGTATCCGGCTGCGAGATAAGCAGTTCCTTGACGTTTACTCCGATTTTTGCCGCGTATTCCGGGTCCAAAGCGTGCTCGGCGTCAATAAAGGCCGCCACTCCCCCCGTTTTCTGCACTTCGGACACGATATGCTGCGCCAACGTGGTTTTGCCGGACGCCTCCGGCCCGAACACTTCAATGATGCGCCCCCTGGGAACGCCGTTAATCCCCAAAGCGATATCAAGCGACAGGCAGCCGGTCGGAATGGCGTCAACCGCGGTCTTTCGCGCCTCTCCGAATTTCATAATGGCGCCTTCGCCAAATTTGTTTTTTATCTGCTCCACGGCGGCCATGGCGGCGGCTATTTTTTCTTCGTTGGATTCCCGGCTTTTATTGCTTTTATTATTCATAGACATAATTTTCAATTTTAATTATAAATATTAAGATATTAAGGCCGATTAAATAAAAAAAGAAGGCCATCCTCCTCCCTTTTTAAGAACTCGTCAAACGCCGATTTTGTCAAAATGCGGAAATTCGGGCAAAACCAAGGCTTGGCGACGGCTCCTTACTTCAATAATATATCATTTAACCAAAAAACGCAATCACTCTTTTACCAGCACTTGCCTTTTTATGATTTTTTCACGGCCGTATCTTTTTTTCGCCGTTATGGTAATAACATTGATGCCGTTCCTCAAACTGACGGTTTCGCTGAAATTCCCGTTTTCATCGGTCAACGCCTGCTTGCCGTTAATGGCGATTTGCGATTCGGCTTCCGCCACTCCCGCTATGTTAATCGTTTTTTCTTTGGTGGCGAAATTTTCCCGAGGACTTGTTATAAGCAAATAAGGCGGGGAGACAATCGCTTTTACGGCCAAGGCGAGGTAGATAAAGCAAGTTACGACAACGATTGATATGATAAAATTTTTAATAATTTTCGGCATTGCCAAAAAATACCGCGTTTTTGCCACCTGTCTTGAAAATAATTTATGCCGAGGAGAGCTTCCGGCCGCGTCCAGTTCTTTTTGGAAAATTTTTTCCAATTCATTATAATCCAGCCCCAAAAAAACAGAGTACTCCCGTAAAAAATTTTTCCCGTAAACTCCGGTAGGCAGCTTGCCAAAATCTCCTTTTTCCAACGCCTCAAGATACTTTTGGCCAATATTCAGTTTTCGCGCCGCGTCTTCAAGTTTCAAATTTTTTTCCCGGCGGGCGCTTCTTAATTGCTCCGCCACCGTTTCGGAGTCAAGGAGAATCCTGTTGGCTCGGAATTGATTCATATCATTATATAGTATCTATTAACATTTAAACACAGAACCAAGCATCAAATTTAAAATTACAAACTTCAAATAAATTCAAAATCCAATTTTCAAAATTTACTTTCAACAATAAATAGCTTATTAATAAAAACAACTATTTGCTGAACCAGTCCGTTCTTGACCATGCCGTGCCGGAAGTGTCGGCTCCGGTCGCCTTAAAGACAAACCCGATTATCATATAGCTGGTAAACACGATAAATATTCCGACAACCGCGCCGACAATGATGCTTCTTGCCGTCGCCACCCTTTCACTGCTCCCGCCGGAAATCAAAAACATAACTCCGCCGTAAATAAAGAAAAGCAGCGCCAAGGAGCCGGTAACCCCCAAGATAATCTGTGAAATCCTGACGACAATGGCGGCAAAATCATCCAACTCATAATCGCCGCAATATTGTTTTATTTGCGCCTTCACCTCGTCGCTGTAATCATCTATTTTAACGGTGGAACAATTAATGTCGCCCGGCAATTTATCAAGCTCGTCCAGCACGGTGTCCGCCGCCAAGGACGCGTTTAAACCAAAAAGCGCGATAAACAATACGACGAACAACAAAGTTACGCGTTTTAACAATTTGCTCATTTTAGAGTTAAAAATCAGAAATTGGAGATTTGTTCAATAATGACATTCAGCTATCGCTAATTTCCGATTTTAAGTTTAGAATTATAAACTTCAAGCTATCACTTAATCGTTTGCTGGACCTTGCCGGCCGCCGAACTGATAATGTCGTTGATTTTTTTCGGATCGGCGTTTGTGCTGTCAATCATTTCCTTGAAAATCTTCTCCATAGCGTTAGAGTCCTTGCCGCGATACCAGCTTTTGGCCGTTAAGAGCTGACCGGCGAATACGTCAATTTCGTCATCTTCAAGCTGTTCCTCAATCAACGAACGCAGGGCGGTCGGTTTTTTCGTTTTCTTTAAATACGATTTAACATTCTCGGCGCGAGTGGCGAATTGGACAAAATCCCAGGCGATATCGGGATGTTCGCTTTTTTTCAAAACGGTTTCCACCCAGTAATTGGCGTAATTGATTTTTTGCGAATTTTTAATTTGCGGCAACGGAGCAACGGCGAAATTAAGCTTTGGCGCCTTGGCTTTGATTATGGGCAAATGGTAAGCGTACCCGAACACGATCGCCAATTTACCGTTAATGAACATATCTATGGAGTTGTCCAATTCGCTGTTCCAGCTGTAAACTTCTTTGGCGGGGTTGGCAAAATCCGTATAAAACCGCAAGGCCTCCATGCCCGGGCTGAATTTTCGCTCCTTAAATATGTCGGGAACGGAGGCGAACATAACTCGCCCGGAATCGCTTAACATTTCCGCCCCGTTCTGCATCATCAAAACCGATAATATGTCGCTATACCGTTCAATATTGGAACTGCCGCCCAAAGCTATTCCCGACTGGATTATATCGCCCTTCGCGTTTATCTTCGTAAGCTGTTTCACTTTTTTCTGGAAATCCTTGTCCCAGTACGCCGGCGGATCAACAATGCCGGCATTATTAAACAAATCCTTATTATAATACATGGCCAAGGTGTCAACCGAGAGCGGCAAGCCGTAAACGCGTTCTTTTCCGTCTTCTTCTATGACCACGTCTTTGTAAACCGTGTCTATAAAATCATTTTTTATCTCTTTCAGCGATATGCTTTTATTGGTGCGCAATTCCGGAATAACCTCCTTTTTTATCGACCCTCTTTCTATCGGATAGGCCATGGTAATTTCATCCGGCATCGGTTCAATTTTGTTTTGGTATTTTCTTACCCAGGTATTGTGGATGGAAACAATGTCCGGCGCCCTATCCTCCGCCAAGGCGTTAAGCAGTTCTTCTTCGTATTCGGCATAACGAAATTTGCGGTAATTAATCGTAATATAAGGATGTATTTTGTTATACTTGGCGATGATGTCGGAGAAGTCGTCGGAACCGTCCCAAACACGCCAATATTTCAAAGTAACCGGTTCCATTGCCTGTTTTACCTTTTTATCCACCCGCTTACAGCCAAAACCGGAGGTTATGAT
>JALUVW010000110.1 GCA_027020105.1 Candidatus Falkowiibacteriota bacterium | reverse complement strand
TATATAAGACGGCAGATAACAAGGCGGCGGACGGGGAGAAGCGGGCTCAAGGCCGCCCGTCGTCCGCTATCTGTTATCTGTTATCTGTTTAAATTAGTAATTAGTATTCGCTCTGATAATAATGCTTTCCGATATGCCCACCAATATTAGGTTGGTAATCATGGCGGACCCTCCGTAACTTAAAAAAGGAAAGGCGATTCCGACAACGGGAAAAATGCCTATGTTCATACCAATATTAATAAACATTTCAATAAAAATCAAGCTCGCCGTCCCCAAAATGAAAAAAATCCCGAAATCATTGTTTATTTTCTTTAAATTGGCCAAGCAACGGTAGAAAAATATGGTAAAAAACAAAAGCACCAAAACCACGCCCAAGAAGCCCAATTCTTCCGATACCACGGCGAAAATAAAGTCTGTTTGGCTTTCCGGCAGAAACTTGAGATGGGACTGGGAGCCGAAGCCGACGCCCCTTCCGAATAAGCCTCCCGACCCGATGGCGATAATGGCTTGGGCGATGTTATATCCTTGGTCAAGCGGTTCAAAGGAAGGGTTTAAAAAAGTAATAATGCGTTGTTTTTGGTACGGCTTAAAATAAAAACTCCATGCCAGCCCGGACAAAACGCTTATAATCAGAAAAATGGCGATAAAATATTTTTTTTCAAATCCGGCCAACAAAATCATACAAAGCCAAAGCAAGAAAATAATCAACGCCGAGCCGAAATCAGGCTGGGCCAGCACGAGAACAATGAAAATAAGCACGCCGCCGCCGGTTACAAATAAGTGTTTTAAAGGATTGGCCTTTAGGGCGACGCCGGAAAAATAACGCGCCAGAAATAAAATAACAAAAATTTTAACGAACTCCACCGGCTGCAGACTGAAACTCCCGAAGGAAAACCATCCCTTGGTGCCGTTGACTGTTTCCCCGAAAAACAAAACCCCCGACAATAATAATACTCCGAACAAATAAAAATAATTGCTGAAACCGCGCAAAGTGTGATAATCAAAAAAAGCGAAAAAGAAAAGCAGTAAAAATCCGGCCGAGCCGAAAAAGAGCTGCTTCTTAAAATTAAGCAAATCGGCCGTTCCCTGCCCCAGGGCGATGCTGTAAATCTCAACCAAACCGAAGGAAACAAGAAGCAAAACGGCGAAAAACAATATCCAGTCAAAATTTCTAAGATATAATATGATTTTATTAAACATTCCGTTTAGTCATCTACGGGTTAATAATATGAAATACTCGCGGTTGAATCCGTAAAACCGCAAATAACAAATTCCGAACAACAATAAATTCAGCCTTATTGAGCTATAATCGCCGCCCAGTATTTATCCGAGTTTAACGGCTCGTTTACTCTCCATCCTTTCTCGGCGGCGGTTAACTCTTTCGGAAAATACCATACTATGTTCATATTGTCCGGCAAAATCAAAGTGGAGCTTATCTCGGAATTATATGAACCGGCTTGTTTTTGCGCCAAAAGCGCGTAAGAATATAATTCTTTTTGTTCCGGATTAAGTAATTTTTTTATTTTTTCCGCTATCGTGTACGGTTCTTTTTTTTGGAACCGAAAAGGCAGTTTGTACTTCAAGTAAACGGTAACGGCCTCTCCGGGGTCCACCATTGACCAATTGGCGAAAACCGTTTTGCCGGCCTCTTCGTATATTTTGGTTCCGCTGGCTTCGTCAATCCTGGCGTCGCCCTCCCGACTTAACACATCCGGATCCTCTCGCCAATCATCATCCGGCCGCTCAAAATAAATATCGTCCGGTTTCGTAAAACCGCCCGCCTTAATCAGTTTGCTTCCCAAGGGGACATAAACCCTCATCCAGTTGACGTTGCGCACGCCGGAAAAGTTTTCGTATCTTGACCCAAGATGCGTTCTCCGTATCTTTACCGTGTTAATGATTGAGCCGTCTTCGTTGACTTGGGTTTCAACGCTGATGTCTTCCTTTATTTTTCTGTCGCTTTTTCCGCCGGCGATATTGGTGTTAACCACCGACAAATAGTCTCGCGCGGTATACCTTATGCTTCCGTCCCAGCCGTATTCCTCCACTTTGTCTTGAAGTTTTTTATCGTTAAAATAAAACAAAATTTGTTTTTCATTCAAACTGCTTCCCGCGACCCTCATTAAGCCGACCAATGTTTTTTTGTTTAATCTTGACGGCAATTCTCCAATAATCTTCCTCGTTAAGTCTCCGATAATTTTTTTCGGGGCGTGGATGCCGGTTGGTCGCGAGGACTCGGCCCCGTAACCAACTTCTTGCCGCTCGCCGGATGATTTTGGGGCGGACGAAGTTTTGTCGCCAACGATTGGCGAATTGTTTTTTTCAATGATTTCCCTCGTTGTTTCCCAGAAATTTTCCGCCGTTATCACAACGCCGTATTTTTCCGTCATATCAACGGGCCCGATAATCGCCAAGACTTTTTCCAAAACCGTCGGAGTCAACCCGATAACCCCGTCAACCGTCGGACCGCCGCTTTTCTCGTAAAACCACTCAAGCTTTTTGGCCGAAGTCGGCCAGTCCGGCCACCAATTGGCGTCCCAAAAATGCCATAGCGGATTAACCAGCCACAACGGCTCGGGGGCGATAATCTTTTCCCTTAATCCCCCTTCCGTGTCATAGCTTCCGCCGGCGGGCACCTCAATGTTTTTCAGTTTGCCGTTACTAAAATCAACCAGCGCGTAACTGCCGATAAATCCGCCGGTGGCCCGCATTTCCGCGTTATTCTGAAAAACGACCAAGTACCTCTTAAAATCACCGTCGCCCAAAAAAACTTGCGCCGCGCGCGCCAAATCCATGAATTCTTCCAAGCCTTCCCTTAAAAATCCGGCCGTCTTTCGCGCCAATTTGAATTTTTCCAGAAATTCAGCCGGTATGTTTTTTAAATCAATTTCATAAAGCAGTGTTTCCAAATCGGCCGCCTGCGCCAGCGCTCGCTCTCCGTACTTGATGAAATCATCCAGCGCCTCATTCATATTCCCCGCTTTTTTGTCGCCCAGCAAGCCGTCCATCGCCAGGCTTAAATTTTTACCCAGTTCGGACGCTCTTTCTCCGGCGGCTAAAATATTTTTGCTTTCGCTCGCCAAACGCAAATGCTCATCCGGCGCGACCGACGCTAATTTAAAAAGAATATTATTGACTTTTTCCAGCTCGTTTCGCGCGGCCAAAAACTGATCGGCGGCTTGATTGAAATTGTCCCGCGCTTCCTTGAAATCCATCTCATTGGCGAGTTGCCCGGCCGACAATAAATGGTTAACCGCCCTTTCGGAAGTTCCCAAAACATTGCCGCGTAAATCGTTTAAGCCCGAAAACGATTTGTAGTAAGTAAACGCCTTGAAAGGCAGGACCAAAAGAAGAAGGATAACGGCGAAAGACGCGACCGGCCACAGCCGCTGTCCGGTCATGGCGCGGCGCGAGCCGGAGACGAACGACCTCGCGGCCTTTTTGGCGGCTTCGCCCAAATTGATTCCGGAAACGGTTCGCGGCGAACTCTTTGTCTTTTTCAATGTCTCGCCCTTTTTCTTTTTGCCGATTTTTATTGAAGTGAATTCGGGATAAACGAATTTTGACGTTACGCGCGGACGAATTCGCGAAGCGGACAACCTCAAGCGAAAAGAATTCAATGTTTTTTTCGCGATTTCTTGTTTGTCGCCCGCCCACGCGGTGGCGGAACGCGCCGTTTCGTTCAGTTTTCTTTTGGTTTTCGCGAGAAACTCCTTAAAGTTAAAATTTTCAAGTTTTTCGTAAAAATCTTCAATGGGAACGCTTCGGAATTCTCCCCCTTTCCCTTCCCGTGCTTTTTCGTTTTCCGGTAATCGTTTTCTTAGGTCCAACACAAAGTTAGACGGTTTCACCGGCTCGCTGTCTTTAAAGTTATTATTCCTCTTTCGCATAAAAACAAAATTATCCGCGATAAACTCGCCGAAGGCGCGAGTGTTTTGATTCTTAATAACATTATAGCAAGTTGCCCGCCGTTTCACAAATCAAGCCCGCTCGCGGATTATGGTTTCTCGCGGTTTGAAACGGCCGCGGTATTTTCATAATCTCGGAAGAAAGCGGGAAACAAAAAAATACGGCCGCCGTCAGGCCATATTATGGCGGAAATCTTGATAAGCGAACAACGGCATCCTCGGCGTTTTTTAGCCCATTACCCCTTTTTCGCCCCTGATTACCGCCAAGGGCGTTCTCAAGAGAATCATCAAGTCCAGCGACAACGACCAATTTTCTATGTAGTAAGTGTCCAGCTTCACTTCTTCCTCAAAGGACAAGTCGCTTCGTCCGGAAATCTGCGCCAAACCGGTCATTCCCGGTTTAACTGTCAGAACCTTTTTGTGGTGATGTTCGTACTTGGCCACTTCCTCGGGCAGATGCGGCCGAGGCCCGACCAAGCTCAAGTCGCCCTTTAAAACCAAGAACAATTCCGCCAGCTCGTCAATGCTCCATCGCCTAATGAATTTGCCGAAACGAGTAACGCGCGGATCGTTTTTTATTTTAACCATCGGCCCGTCGTTGCGAATATTTTTATCGGCCAACTCGGTGTATCGTTTGCTGTCCATGCCCGGAACCATTGAGCGGAATTTAAAATACCGAAAAAGTTTGCCGCCCTGCCCCACCCTGTAAACCGGACTGCCGTCATCGCGCCTGGAAAAAAACACCGGCCCGCGCGAATCCAATTTTATCATCAGGGCGACAAGGAATAGAACGGGGCTTAACAATACAAGCAACAACAAGGATCCGAGTATGTCAAATATCCGTTTGGCGATTCTGCCCCAGCCGTCCAACGGAGTTTTCTTGACCTCAACGATGGGAATACCGGCGGTTTCCGCCACTTCGGTTTTCAGCACTTTGGCGCCGAGCAAGTCCGCGGCGTACTTAAAGGTTAAATGGTATTCGTCGGCAAAATCATACAACCGCAAGGTGTCCGCCTTGCTTAAATTCGGATCGCTTTGGATTATTTCGTCAATTTCTTTTCCCGTTCCGCCGCCGCGGCGGGCCTTAATCATTTCAGCGAGATTTTCAGCCGTCTCTATGTCAAAGTTACGCAACCTCTTCACGACTTCAACTCCGGAATTTTTGGCGCTTGAGTAATAACGCATCAAATTATCGGTTGTCCGGCTGTTCCCGACCAAAACAACGTTATGCACCCCTATGCCGTATTTAAACAAGATTCTTTGCGCCAATCTTACCAAACTTCTGCTGATACTTACGTAGATGATGGCCAGAATCCACCCCGCCAAAACAATAAAACGAGAATCAAACAATTCTCGTCTAAAAAATATCAATACGACGATTAAGACCAGCCCGGTTGAACAGGCCAAAACCACTTTAATAATCTCTTTTGATAATTTTCGCGCGTTTCTGATGTTGTAAAGCCCGGATAGAGCGAAAATAACAAGCCATAATATCGCGATAATCGTTAAAATTTTCAAATAATTGCCAAAAGGCAGATTAAAAATAGCCGGCCTGATATCGGTGGTGAATTCCGCGAAGCGAATATAATACGCCGAAACGCCGGCCAGCACAATCATTAAAAAATCCAACGGCACCAGTAAAAAAGAAAAAAATAATTCGGATTTCTTCATTTAACAGATAGCGGATAAGCAGATAAGCAGATAGCAGTTTAAAATATTTTTATAATCCTGTTATCTGCTATCTGTTTTCTGTTATCTACAATAAATTTCACTAATATCGGGGCAAGCTATAAGCCGGATTCTGTATCCCGAGTATTCGGGACGGCAATCATCTATCTATGGCCCAAAGTTGCCTTTGGGCTCGTGCGAGCCACTTTTTCTCGCCAAGATTCGGCGAGCTTGCTCTTGCTCCGAATAGGGTTTACCGCGCGCGCTCCGTCACCGGAGGGCGAAAGTTGTAGCCTTTCATCTCGAGAACAAAAGACACCAACTAACTTTTCACCTTTAATCCGGAAATTCCGGATTAGTATAGTCTCTGTGGCACTTTCCGTGGGATTACTCCCCGTGGACGTTATCCACTATTCTTTTCGCCCGCAAAAACTTTTTTTGGCGAAAACCGAATAACTACGGTTGATCCGCCTAAGTTTTAACGCGGGCGGGAGTCCGGACTTTCCTCTCCGGCAATAAAGCCGAAGTGATTGCCCGCTTGCCCCGATATTACTGAAATTTAACGAACATCTCCGCGTGCATATAATATATCATCAAAAACACCGCAAGTCAATATAATATTTTTTATCTAATATTAAAGAAAAAAACCGCTTAAAACTTGACTATTAGAGAAAGTTATGGTATTATGCGTACATCGCGTTATTTAAAAAAAGGAGGGAGAAAATGAAGAAAATTTTAAAAAAATGTTTTTTCTTCTTCAAATTCAAGAAAAAAAAGAAAAAGAAGAAGAAAAGCGGCTTCTACTGCCGCTAATGCTAATAACCCATAAAGCGGAAACGGAGCGACAGGCGACGTTTCCTTTTTTATTTTCTAAAAACCCTCGTCCCCTCTTTCGTATCCTCCACCACATAACCTAATTTTTCAATTTCCTCCCGCAATCCGTCCGATTCTTTAAAGTTTTTATCTTTTCTCGCCTTGTTTCTCGCGTTAATCAGTTTTTTAATCTTATCAGGGAGGTGTTCTTCGGCGGCAAATTGTTTCAGTCCCAACCCCAAAACTTCATCAAAATCCAAAACAGACGCCAATTTTTCCTCGTCCGATAAATCGGACCTTAGTAATTCCTGCGCGGCGGCCATCGCCTGCGGCATATTCAAATCGTCGTTAATCGCGGCCAAAAATTTATTTTTATAATCATCGTTAATATTTTGAGTTTTTGGTTTTGAGTTTTTGGTTTTGAGTTTTCTGACCTGATTATATAAATGCTCCAGCCCGTTGCGCGCGTTTAAAATCGCCGCCTCGCTCCATTCCATCGGCTTCCGATAATGAACCGACAAAACCGCGTATCTGAAAGCCAAGGGGTTAATTCCTTTTTTAATCAAGGCGTTTTCCAAGGTCAGAAAATTGTCCTCGCTCTTCGCCATCTTCTTGCCGCCGGCGATATTCAAAAACGCGCAATGCATCCAGTAATTGAAAAACTTTTTGCCGGTCGCCGCTTCGCTTTGCGCCATTTCGTTCGTGTGGTGCACGTTAATATGGTCCACGCCTCCGCAGTGAATATCAAGCCGATCCCCCAGAAACTTCATACTCATGGCCG
>JALUVW010000109.1 GCA_027020105.1 Candidatus Falkowiibacteriota bacterium | reverse complement strand
TCAAGAGACGGGTTGGAGTTTGGAAGAATTTTTGTCCCGGCTTTGTTTTCAAAAAGCCGGTTTGCCTCCGGATTGCTACAAAGATGATGACACGGAAATTCAAGTTTTTACCGCGCAGGTGTTTTAGGTAATGTAACATTAAACATAGAATATGTTAAATACATTTATAAATTCTTGACATTTTATCTATATTTGTTAAGGTTTGTTTGATATCTAACTATTTTATGGTATAATAATATCATAAACATTACTGTTAATAACTTTTATTAAAATTAAAAATTATTTTATGAGCCAACTAATCCCCACTGAAACAAATAATTTGGTTGTTTTAATCAATCAACTTGTGATTCTTTTTGGTGTTCCTACTATTTTTGTAGTTTTGATTTATATTGGCAGGAAGTTGCAGATTTTAGATGATGTTAAAAAAAGTGCGGATGCTACTCAAAAGGAAGTTAAAGGTATTGATAGGATGGTTAATATTATAAAAACAAAAATGGATATTTTATGGTCAGAGCGCGTTGCTCCAAGTGGTTCTCCTATGCAGTTAAATGAAAGAGGTTAAAAAATATTAAAAGAAAGCGGCATTAAAGAAATTGTTGATGAAAGATTTGATGAATTACTTAATAAGATAAAAGAGAAAAATCCATCTAACGCTTATCAAGTACAAGAAAATTCAAAAAAAGTTGTTTACAAGCTTAAAGATGACCGTGATTTAATACCAAAATTAGAAATGAGCGCGTATGAGGCGGGCGTAGATATAGATACTATTTTATTAGTGGGAGCTATTTACTTAAGAGATTTAGCATTGCCAAAGTTTGATTGGAAACTTGAAGATGTTGATAAGCACGATGAAAACATAAAGAATTCCGAAGTTAAATAACTGCTTAAAATATTTAACACAAAACACATAACTTTCGTTATGTGTTTTGTGTTGAGTTATGGGCGAACAGCCCTTGCCTCTACAAGATTTTTTTCAAATACCGTCCCGTATAACTCTTATTGTTTTTCGCCACTTCAATCGGCGCGCCTTGCGCGACTATTTCTCCTCCTTTGTCGCCGCCTTCGGGACCGAGATCAATGATATGGTCAACGGACTTGATTACATCCAGATTGTGCTCAATAATCAAAACCGTGTTGCCTTTATCAACCAATTTATTCAAGACATCAAGCAACCGCTTAATATCGTCAAAATGCAGGCCCGTAGTCGGTTCGTCCAAAATATACAATGTCCTGCCGGTGGCGCGGCGGGACAGCTCGGTGGCGAGTTTTACTCTTTGCGCCTCTCCGCCCGAAAGCGTGGTGGCGGATTGCCCCAGTTTTATATAGCCCAGCCCCACCTCAAAAAGAGTGGCCAATTTTTGGTAAATCGCCGGAATATTTTTAAAAAACTCCATCGCCTCTTCAATTGTCATATCAAGCACTTGGGAAATGTTTTTCCCTTTGTAGTGAATTTCCAACGCCTCTCTGTTATATCTTTGGCCTTGGCACACTTCGCATTCAACGTAAACGTCGGGAAGAAACTGCA
>JALUVW010000108.1 GCA_027020105.1 Candidatus Falkowiibacteriota bacterium | reverse complement strand
TTGTTTATTGTCTTTCCCGCCAAACTTCGCCGAGGGTAAATTATGTTCAGTTCACTCTCTTGCCCGAGCCTAATAGTCAGAGGCCGGGCAACAACGACCAATGGTATTTTTTTTGTTTTTACCGCGTTTAGCCAAGCAAAATAATCGGAAGAGGTGTGGATGGCGCCGGTATATAAAATTTTTTTCACTTCATATCGCTTCATTACGTCTATCAACCCGACAAGATGATCGCCGTGCGGATGGGTTAAGACCATTAAATCAATTCGCTTGTCCCACCACGGCAGCTCCTCGGACAATCTTTTTATCACGGCGCCGTCCGGCCCGCCGTCAATCAAAATATTTTGACCATATGGCGTTTTTATTAAAATTCCGTCGCCCTGCCCCACGTCCAAAAAATCAACCTCCATATCATCGGCCGCCCGAAAGGCCGGCCAAAAAGCGGCGGCGGCGAGCGTTGCCGCGATTCCGATGACAAGAAATGCTTTGTGAAACTTGATGGACATTGTTTGACCGAACGGATAACGATCGGTAAAAATTGGTTATTCCGCTTTCTCCGCCCGCTATCCGTCGCCTTGGTTGATTATAGCACAAAAACAACTGTTTTAATAAGCAAAACAAAGAATCTTGCGGATTGACTTCCGGCTTCCCCGTTCGCGCGAAACCAAACTGTTCGCGGCCGGCGGCCGCGGCGGGCGATTTTACGGCGTTCGTTCGCGCCGCCGGCAATATTCTCTTCGCGACGGATTGATTTGTTAAGCCGTTTCCGCTATAATTAAAACAATGTTAAAAAAACGGTAAACGCCATAATCGCTTTAATTATCGCGAATCGTTTATATTTTTATGAATCCCGTTTTAAATCTCTTTGATGAAAAATTCGTTACGCGGTTGTTTGAAGACAAAGTGCTGCCCTTGTACGGCGATTTCGTCGGCATTAAAAAAGTCAAAATCATTCCCCATAAAAAACATATTTGGGGGCGCACTTATCACATAGTGGTTGAGTTTAAAACTTCTTTTGTTTCCCGCGAAGGAAAAATCAAGGAATTGCCCATATTTTGCTCGGCGCATTCAAGCGAGCCGAGAAAAAACGTTTATGACGCCCTGAAATTTTTATGGGAACATAATTTCAGCAACGGTTATTTGACCATACCCCATCCGTTGTTTTATTCCGAAGAATTTAGAGGCACTTTTTACCGCGGGGCCAAAGGCAGAAATCTTTATCGGTTTATCCGCGAAAAAAATTTCGCGGAAATTGAATCAATAACGGCCAAGGCCGCCGCCTGGTTCGCCAAACTGCACAAAACTCCGACAAAAAACGCCCGCAATTTCAACGAAGAGAACAGCCGCATAGAAACGGTTGTCCCGGGGGTTGAGCATATATTGGAAAAAATCCGGGAGCGCTACGCGGAACATTTTACGACCTATAAAAAAATTTATGAGACATTGATTAATAATGAAAAAAAATTTTTAAGCTCCACCGAAGAGCGTTGGCTGACGCACGGCGACGCCCATCCGGAAAACATTATCAAAATGGGGAAGAAGAAAATCGCCGTAATAGATTTTACGGACATCTGCTTGTCGGATTTTGCCCGCGACATCGGCTCGTTTTTGCAGCAAATTGAATATATGTGCGACCGCAAAATAGGCGACCCGAAGTATTCGGAAAAGGTAAAAAAAATTTTTTTGGACAACTATCTGTTAAACGCCAAAATAAAACCGGACGAAAATCTGCGAAAACGAATTGACAATTACTACAACTGGACCGCCATACGCACCGCCACTTTCTTTTTGTTAAAATCGGGGCCGGAACCAAGTCGAGCTAAGTCGCTGTTACAGAGGGTTGGTAAAAATTTAGGGATAAAAAACGAAACATAGAAAAATATATAACGCGAAGCGCAAAAATCAAAACGCAAAACGACAGCGCAAAGTTAAAAATTTTAACATTTTAAATTGTCATTTTGCATTTTGATATTTAATTTTTCCACTTATGTTAATAGACCTTCAAATCCACTCCACCTACTCCGACGGCTACCTTACGCCGACCGAGGCGGCCGAGTTTCTCGCCTCCAATGGCGTAAAAATCGCCGCCCTAACCGACCACAACACTGTCGGCGGTCTGGACGAATTCAGGCGGGCGTGCCGAAAGCGCGATATCAAGCCCATTA
Organism: Candidatus Falkowiibacteriota bacterium; assembly: GCA_027020105.1. Classification (GTDB taxonomy): domain Bacteria; phylum Patescibacteriota; class Patescibacteriia; order Patescibacteriales; family SZUA-104; genus SZUA-104. The sequence continues at coordinate 5,070 of JALUVW010000108.1, read as the reverse complement.
CCGGCGTAGAACTTTATGCCAAATTAAAGCACATTAAATTCAACCTTCTTTGGTTTAATTTCGACGACAAGCATCCGGAACTGCATAAACTGCTCCGTGAAAGCCAGCAGAGAAGGCGAGGCAGAGTAAGAAACGTTTTAAAAAAATTGGCGGCGTCCGGATACAAGATAAACGTTGACAAAATATTGGACAAATACAATCACTACGTGCCGATAAACCGTTTAGCCGGCGACATTTATGCAAACGGCCATAACCGCGCCAAAACGCAAAAAATATTGGGAAAGAAAAAGCCGCGCGAGGAAGACATTATTAAAGTTTATTTCCGCAATAAAGAAATCGGCATTATGCGCGAAACCTATCTTGACATAAACAGGATTCTGAAATTAAGGAAAAAAATAGGAGGACAGCTTGTTCTTAACCATCCGGCAAAATACGGATATATCAATGTTGAATTTGTCAAACGGCTTAGAAAAATGAGGATTGACGGCATTGAAGTTCTTTCTCCGCACCATTCTCTCGGCGCCGTAATGTATATTCAAAATTTGGCGCATGATATGGGCTTTATTGAAATCGGCAGCTCTGATTTTCATTTGCACGAGGGCGGAAGGTTTCCGCTGCAGAATTCATGGCAATATTTTAAGATTGATTCAAGGTACCTGAAGGGGATTGAAAAGATAATCGGGTAGCTCGCGCGTTCGGACAAACCGTTTCGCGAACTTGCTAACATCGCTTGGCGCCAGCGAATTTACGGCGGAATTATCGGTTCGCGGAAAGGGCGTCAAAAAAATATGAAGACCAAACAAAAAATAAAAATTTTAATGGCCGCGGCCGAAATCGCTCCGTTCGCGAAAGCGGGGGGGTTGGCGGACGTGGTCGGCAGTTTGCCGCCGGCGCTGACAAAGCTCGGCTGCGACGTCCGACTGATAATGCCCCTTTACGGCTCCATAAGCGTAAAAAAGCACAAACTGAAAAAAATACGCTCAAACATTCTTGTCTCTTCCGGCGGCCGGCAGGTTAAAACAAGCGTTTGGCGCGGCAAGCTGCCGAACACGGCCGTTGTTGTTTACTTCATAGAACAAAAAAAATATTTCGGCGCGAAAGAAATTTACGCGAAAAAAAACAACGCCGAACGGTTTTTGTTTTTTTCTTTGGCCGCCCTCAATATCTTGCCGAAAATCAAGTTTAGGCCGGACATAATCCATTGCCATGATTTTCACGCCGCGCTGATTCCGGATTTGCTGAAAGCCGACAGGCGGCCTTATTTTAAAAACACAAAAACCGTATTCACCATCCACAACATTAACTACCAAGGCAATTCGGAAATAGAAGTTTTAAAAACCGGCAATCTGAATAAAAACTCCTTGAAAACGTTGACGAAAGACGCGCGCGACGGAGACATAAACTTTATGGCGCAGGGAATTCTGAACGCCGACGCCGTCACCACCGTCAGCGAAACGTATTCAAAGGAAATCACCACCTCAATGTATGGCGCCAAACTGGACAACATCATCAAAAGCAGAAAAAAAGACCTTTACGGAATTTTAAACGGCATTGACACGGATTTTTTTAATCCGGCGAACGACAAATTCATTAAAAAGAATTATTCAATAAAAACATTAAACGACAAAACGGAAAACAAGCTGTACTTGCAAAAAAAATTAAACCTGCCGGCAGACGAAAACACGGCCTTGGTCGGAATTGTTTCCCGCTTGGTTTGGCAAAAGGGACTGGAATTGATAACCGAACGGCTGGTCGGCCTGAATTGCCAGTTCGTCGCGCTGGGAACCGGACAGAAAAAATACGAAAAACACCTTAAAGCGCTGGCGAAAAAATATCCGAACAAATTCAGCGCCCAAATTATGTTTGATGTCGGGCTGGCCCAACGGATTTACGCCGCTTCCGATATTTTTTTAATGCCGTCCCGCTTTGAGCCGTGCGGACTGGGGCAGATGATCGCCATGCGCTACGGAGCCGTGCCGGTTGTTCGCGCCACCGGCGGGCTGGCGGACACCGTGACGGAATGCCGTATGTCAAGCGTGGAATGCGTAATTAAAAAAGGAACGGGATTTGTTTTTAAGGATTTCAACCGCTTCGCCCTCCGCGATAAGCTGGAGCGGGCGCTTAGTGTTTTTTACAACAAGCCGAAACTTTGGCGCAGGATGCAGATTAACGGAATGAAAAAAGATTTTTCATGGAATAAGTCGGCGAAAAAATACTTAAAAATATATAAAACCCTCTCCCGACAATAAAAGAGGGGCCGGCCTCAATATCATCGCGGTTGCCGCCACTATTTATATTGTGAAACTATCGCCAACCGTCAAAAAATTTAATTTCGTCGCGGCCATATTCCCCGTTATTTTTTATTTGCAAATTAATAATAAATTTGTAATTTGTAGGGTATGAAAATAATTAAATTTTCACGCGTAATTTGGATACTGTTTTATTTGACCGTGTTTTTTATTTTACTGAATAATTCGCTGAGCTATATGGATCCCGACCTGGGGTGGCATCTGCGGGTAGGGGAGCGAATATTGGCGGACAAGGCGGTGCCGAATCTGGAAACATACAATTATCCTTTATCCGGAAGAACATGGGTGGACCATGAATGGCTGATTAACGCGGCGACTTATTGGATTTACCGCAATCTCGGCTATGTGGCGTTAAATGTTTTTTTCGCCGCGATGGTTGTGGCCGCCCTTATTATTCTAAACTTAATAGCGCGAAAATACGCTCCGCGCGCGGGAGGATTCGGGATAAAAAACGGAATAATTTTTATCATTTTACTGCAAACCTTGGGCGTGGTCGCCGGCTTGCCGCACTTCGGCGTCCGTATGCAGGAGATTACTTTGTTGAATTTGGCGATTCTGCTCCTAATAATGTATCATTACCAAAAAAACAATAATTGGAAAATATTATTATGGCTGCCGCTTCTTTTTTATTTTTGGGCCAATGTCCACGCCGGATTTCTCATCGGAATTTTCGTAATGTTTTTCTGGGCGTTTATCAAATTGTCGGAACTTTTATTGTCAAAAACATTCCCGGCAACGGAGAGCGGCGGAGGCGCGTTAAAAATTTCTTGGGATAAGCCGGCAATAAAGAAAATATTCATTTTTTCGCTTTTCGCCTTAACCGGAGCGGCCGCGACATTGTTAACGCCCTACGGAACAAGACTTTATTCTTTTTTGGAGTATTATAACGAAAAATCTTACTTGTCGCTCATTCAAGAGTGGTTTCCTTTTTACTATCTGCCGATACAGCACTGGCAGCTGCTGTTTTTTTCTTTGGTCGCGGTTGCCGCCACGGTTTATTCGTACGCCGCTTTCAAGAAAAAAAGCTTAAAAAAAATTTCCCTTTGGGATGTTGCCGTTTCAATCGTGTTCCTGGCTCTCGCCTTAAAATCAAAACGGCATTTCCCGCTTTTGTTCGCGGTTTCGTTTCCGTTTTTGGTCGGTTTTTTCTCGTCGTTTTTTAATCTGCCGAATGACGATTTTCTGGACAAAAAATGGCGCAAACAATTTTTTATAGTTAAGCCGTATATAATACTCGCTTTTTTGATAATTATGGCGTCCAAGATAATCGGCTCCGATTTTATCGCCGATCCCTTTGTTTACTTCAAGGACAAGTACCCGCGCGACGCCGTCGCCTTCCTTAAAAGCAATCCGCGATATGACGATTTAAAACTGTTCAACAAATACGGCTGGGGCGGATACTTGTTGTGGACATTGCCCGAAAGAAAAGTGTTTATTGACGGACGCCTTCCGATGCTGCCGTTTGCCGGCCGCACGTTTTTGGAGGAATACAATGAATTTTTCACCGAAGGAAAAACGGCGGACAAACTCAAGCGATATAATATCGGCTTAATCCTTGTTCCGAGCAAAAAAAAGTATTATAAATTAAGCTGGTTTGAAAAGTATTTTCTTTTGATTGACGAAGAAAAAATAAACCGATACGACGACCACTTCAAAAACTATCTGGAGCAAGCGGACGATTGGCGGCGGGTTTACGGCGATGACACCGCCGTTATTTACGTTAAATCACGGTAAAACCCTGCCTTCTCGGCGCTGGCGACAACGCTTTCGCTCGCGGCGTCCGCGATTTCTTATGTTTCAATCGGCGCGCGTAAAACTTGATTTTAAATATCTTTACTGGGCAAGCGTGTTCGCGCTGTTGTTGTTCCTGCGCGCTTCTCATTATTTGGACAGCGACGAGGGCGTAATACTGGAAGGGGCGTGGAATTTGATAAACGGAAAACGTTTATATTTTGATTTTTTTGAATTTATCCCTCCGGGCGGATTTTACGCGGTGTTTTGGATCTGGAAAATTTTCGGCGTAAATTATTCGGCGGCGAAGCTGGCTGGAATCATTACGGTTTTTTTAAGCTCGGTTGGAGTGTATAAAATAAGCCGCCACATCGTAAAAAGCAAATTCGCGTACATTTCCTCTTTCGCGTTCGCGATTTCTTCCGTTTTTTGGCCGATTATCAACCATAACACCTTCAATATATTGTTTGTTGTCTGGGCCGTTTATTTTTTTCTTGAAGGGCTTTCCGGCTACGAAAAAAAATATTTTGTTTTCGGCGGTCTGCTTGCCGGCGCCTCAATTTTATTCCTGCAACAGAGAGGGATCGCCTTGTTGGCGGCCGTATCATTGTTTTTCGCCGTTTTGTTTTTCAAGGAAAAAAAATATTTAATTCTAAAATCGGCTTTCTGTTATTTGTTGTCCGCTTTGTCGGTTTTGTCTTTATTGGCGATAAAGTGGCCGCTTCAATCGCTTTATCAAAACTTAATCCTCTTTCCTTTGTTTAACTACGGAGCGGTAAACAAAATTCCTTTTGACTTGTTTTTTGTTTACGCTTTCGCCTTGTCGCTGACGGCTCTGCTTCTGCGGCGGCAAAAAAACAAAAAAGTTTGGGGACTTGTTTTTATACAATTTTTTTTGTTGCTTTCGGCCGTAACCCGTCCGGACATCCATCACATATCTTTGGTTATTTTCCCCCTATACCCTCTTTTCTTTTTGGCGTATGACAGCTCTAAGCGCAAATTCCGGGCAAGCGCGTATTCCTTTTTGGGG
>JALUVW010000107.1 GCA_027020105.1 Candidatus Falkowiibacteriota bacterium | reverse complement strand
GTTAATATCGTGGATTAAAAAACTTTAGTCCACAAATTTGTGGACTAAAGTTTTTTGTCGCAATTAGTGGATAAGTCCACAAATTTGTGGACTAAAGTTTATCAATTTCGCTAATATTAGCCAAATTCTAAAAAGTGGAAAACCTGGGGAAAAATATTAAAGTAATGTAAGTATTTTTGTTTGATTTATGATTTTTTTCGCCAAATAATTTTATTTAATTTTGTTGTTGGTCAATTTTTAGTTCTTTGTTTTTAAACAATTAGTTTTTTGCTGTGCTTTTCCTTCCACTCTTTGATTTTTTTGTGATCCCCGGAGAGCAACACTTTCGGAACTCTGTAGTTTTTAACCTTCTCAACCATCTTGGCTCCGGCGTCAGATCTGCTCCGCGAGCCGGACAAAGGGGTTTTTGTTTTTTTTCGTTTAATGTTGGCGGGGACGGTAAATATTTCCGGTCGGGTATATTGCGGGTGTTCCAGAACTCCCGGTTCGGAATGCGATTCTTGTCTCGCGCTTTCAGCATTGCCCAAAACGCCCGGAAGCAGGCGGGTTACGGAGTCAACAACAACCATTGCCGGAATTTCTCCTCCGGTCAAAACATAGTCGCCTATTGATATTTCTTCGTCAATAAATTTTTTAACTCGCTCATCAACTCCTTCGTATCGCCCGCAAATTAAAATAATACTGTCCATTTTAGAATACTTTTTAGCCATTTGCTGATTCCACTTTTTGCCTTTCGCGGACAACAAAATAATTTTTTGCCTTTTCGCTTCTTTGTTTTGTTTCTTTATGGCTTGCAGCGCCCTATAAATCGGCTCCACCTTCATTACCATTCCGGCTCCTCCGCCGTATGGCGCGTCGTCAACGGTTTTGTGCTTGTCAGTCGCCCATTTTCTTAAATTATGCGTCTTTATCTCTATAATTTTATTCTTTTGCGCGCGCGCCAAAATACTCTCGTTAAAGTAAGAGCTAAACATTTCAGGGAATATTGTTATTATTTGAAAAAGCATATTTTTGCAACTCATAACCCGCCAACTTATAACCATTTAATTTAAGTTGTGGGTTGCGGTTACGGGTTATGGAAATGTTTATATTATAACAAAAAACCACAAACTAAATCGGTTGTGGCTTTTTGCGTATATAATTTGTTGTAAATTTAGATTTTTAAGTCATCAACGCTTGAAGTGTCAATTTCGGTTTCGGCGGGAGCGCTTTTAACCGGCCTTTGAGATCCTTCTGGTTCGTTAATTTTTAAATTAACGCGAGCGTTATTCTTGGCGCCAACGATCTTAAGCAAGGTTCTGATCGCTTGAGCGGTTTGGCCTCTGCGGCCGATAATGTAGCCCATGTCTTCGGCATTGATGTCCAAGGTCAATAATACGCCTCTTTCATCAACGGTTCTGTCAACCTTCACATCATCTGGATGCGCGACAATTGCTTTTGCTACGAATTCTAAAAACTGCTTGTCTTGGTCTGCAGCCATAAATTTCTTATTTTCTTCCAAACTGATATGTCCAATATTCTAATTCAGATATATGGGTATCAAGTTTGAAAGATCTCATTAATTAAACCTCCCAATCGGGATTTTTTTATTATAACACAATTAAAGAATAAGTCAATTTTTTCAGCGAAAAATTATTTTGCCGACATTTATTCGCGCCCCGCGACAATCGGCTTAAAGAGGGTTTGCGGCATACTTGTCCGATTTTTTGTTATTCGCTTTTTTCTTCCGCTTCTTTTTTCGGTTCTTCCGCCGGTTTATCTTCCGTTTTCGGAGCTTCTTCCTTTTTCTCTTCCGGCTGCGGGGCGTCGTCCTTTTTTTCTTCCGCGTTTTCGGCCGAACCGCCCTCCGGCTTCTCTTCTTCGCCGCCTTTTTTCTTTTTTCTCGCCTTTGAGGCCTTTACTTTTTCTCCTTCAATAATGTTTTTTTCAACTAAAAGATTGTTTACGGTCGGAGACATTTGCGACCCCTTGCTTATCCAGTATTTTATTCTTTCGTTTTTGGCTTGCAATTCTTTTGTGTGGGGATTGTATGAACCCAAAATTTCCAAAGCGCGTCCATACGGATCTTTGGATTTCTCGGAAATAATAAGCCGGTACATCGGTTTATTTTTTTTGCCCACCCTTGATAATCTTATGGTCAACATGTTTTATGTTTTTTAATTTTATAATTTTAAACAATTATAAATTAATCGGTAAATAATAATTTGTTAAAACTTATATGATATTAACTTAAATATTAAATAATGTCAACACGCGATTTTGTTGACGGTTAACGGTTAATTGTTGATACCGGAGCGGGTAACGGGAGTCGAACCCGTGTCTTCAGCTTGGAAGGCTGACATAATAACCACTATACAATACCCGCGTGAATAACTGAAACGTTAAAATGAAAAATAAAAACAATGACCAAGAGGCAAAGTTTTGCAAGTCGGCGGCTTCTTTTTTATTGCGGCGGCCGGCTGTATTTCAATAACGGCGACAACAGCCATTGCATAAACCCCCCGATCATATTTGTCATAATCAGCAGGCCGATAAAGAAAAACAGCAGTCCGACCAGTTTATATCCGAGCCGTGATCCGCCGGATGACGCCAGATAGCGCTCAAAAAAATTCATAGGGCCGAAATTTCTCAACATCCATTCGGCCTCTATCACAATGGCGACGCCAATCACCATAATAATAATTCCTATGACAATATTCATAATTGCCGGGAAGCCCTAAAATTTAAAAAATAATCGCTTATTTTTTAAGGCTAAACGAAAAAGCTTTTAAATCGTTTAGAGCTTGGATATTATTTATAATTGGTATAATTAAACGGGTTTACTCTTTTGCCGTTGATAATAACTTCAAAATGCACATGCGGACCGGTTGACCATCCGGTGGATCCTATGGCGGCGATAACCTCTCCCTTGCTCACCCTTTGACCTTTTTTGACATAAAGCTTGGAGCTATGAGCGTATCGTGTTTTTTTGCCTCCGCCATGGTTGATCACCACATGCAAGCCGTATCCCCTTCCCCAGCCCGCTCGCTCAACCACTCCCGCGTCGGCGGCGTAAATGGGGGTGCCGGTTTTGTCGGCGATATCAAGCCCGTTATGCCTCCATGAAAAATATTGCGTTATGCGGTGCCTGACCGTGGGCCAAATCATTTTGTTGCCGGCGGCCGGCTTGGCGCTGGAATATCTTACCAAGTCCTTTATGGCGTTAATGCCCGAATATCTTTTCGGCTTGCTTCGCGCGTAGCTTGTTTTTTTGCCGTTCGGAATAATCAGTTTTTGACCAACCGCCAATTTGCTTGAATCGGTTAACTTGTTTTGCTCTATGATTTTACCTTCTTCTATATTATACTTTTTTGCTATTTTTGACAAATTTTCACCCCGCCTGACCTTATGGGTTATTCCGTCTACCGGCAGTATTCTCAATTTATCCCCGGGCCTGATTATACTGTACGCGTTTAAGTTGTTTTCCCATAAAATCGTGCTTACTCTAATGCCGAATTTTTCGGCAATTGTGCTGACGCTGTCTCCCGGCTTAACGGTGTAGCTGACAATTTCTTTTCTCGGCCTTTTGATTTTTTTGGTTGAGGCTATTCCGGGCTTAACCAACGCGCCGCCACCCTGTATCGCGGTGTCTATTTCGGCGCCGGCCGCCTTTTTAACGGGCATGATTTTCGCCATTGGCTCCGACTTGACGCTGGACAAATTATCCAAATAGCTTTGCCGCGTCAACGGCATAGACGCGCTCGCGTCAAAAGACTCTTCCACCAGCTGCTCTCCTTCCATATCGCCAAACTCGCTGTTGATTAAACCGGCCAAAATCGTCTTGTTCGCTTTGTCCGACAAAACCTCGGCCCTTGTCTTTGATATAAAATTGGTGAACACAAGAATTATTGTCAGCGAAACAACCGAGATATGGACCGATTTTTGGCTAATTAAAGAGAAAATTGAACTGTTTTTAAGCGACGGCCATCCCGTTTTTTTGATAATATAAAGATAAAACCTGTAAAGCTTAACCGCGATTTTGTAAAAAACAAAGCGCAATAATGTTTTTCCAGGCCCGAACAAGAGGTTAACAAAAAAAGCGGTCGCCAACCTCTTTAAGAATATCAATAATTTTGCCAATAATATCAACGCGTTTATTGATATTATTTTAAATTGCCTGGAAATATGTTTTCTTTAATATGGCTCGCGCGTTTGCGCGCGAACACGCCTTATCGCCCTTAAACGGCGTTAATTTTAAACACGCAAGCCGTTATTAACACAATAAGCTTAATATATGATAGCATTTTTGTTGTTAGCGGTCAATGGCACGCAAAAACCGCGCGGTTGGGCGCGGTTTTCGCCTAGAGATATATTATGATACGATAATATGCGTCTCTTAGAATCGTCTGGGACGATTTTGCATTCTTTGCCTGTGGCAATCACGGCAAAAAAGCGGTCTGTCTCCGTCCGGTTGAAAAGGCAACTCGGTAATTTTCGCCTCGCATTGAGAGCAAGCCCAATCACCTTGGTACATTTTACGATCGCCGGAGTTGTTTTGATAATCCATTGATTTTTTATTCGCGCGAATTTATTATCATAACTAAACGCTATCATAATTAAACGCAAATATTATTAATTATATTGGCAGTATAACACCATTCCTTATTTTCGTCAATGTCGCTTTTGCCGCCGCGCTGCTCTGTCGGCTCCTTGTCGCGCGGCGATATTCCGGTTAAAACAAAAATACGAACGCGACGACATTAAAGCGGCCCCGAACATTCGGGGCCGCTTTAATCGGTTGGTTGTATTGCTTTTTTGAGATTTATGTTTACGCCAAAAAGGTTATGTAGTAAACCAGGGCATAAGCATATAACGAAATTACCGAAGTCGCGATAAACGCGAACTCCACATTTAGCACATGTTTGTGTTTCATAGTTTTGTTTTTATTTTTATTTTAATTATATTATCACTATATCACATAAAACAGCCAAAGTCAAGCGCGGGACGCGTTGGCCGCCCTTGATTTTCGCCATAATTTATGTTATTATTATAAAGACGACGGATAACGGTAAAATCGCGTGTCGTCTGTTTTTAATTTTGCGGGGGTTGGCGGCTCCCCAATACGAAAATTATGTCCGGACATTCAAAATGGTCCACAATCAAGCGGCAAAAGGAAGCGGCCGACGCTAAGCGGGGCGCTATTTTCACGAAGCTCGGCAAAATGATAACCATCGCGGCTCGCGACAAAGGAGGAGATCCCGATTCTAATTTCAGCTTGCGTATGGCCATTGACAGGGCCAAGTCCGCCAATATGCCGAAGGATAACATTGAAAAGGCGATAAAGCGCGGAACCGGCGAGCTGGAGGGCGGAGAAATTCAGGAACTTATTTATGAAGGGTTCGGCCCGGCAAAGTCGCAGTTTGTCATAAAGTGCTTGACCGACAACAAGAATCGCAGCGCCGCCGCCGTTAGGCATATTTTTGCCAAACACGGAGGGTCGCTTGGGTCCGTGGCGTGGAATTTTGAACAAAAAGGAACGATAAGAATCACGAACGACGAGCTAAAGGCCGAGAATATTGATTTTGACGATTTGGAGCTGGAGCTGATTGACGCGGGGGCGCAGGATATCGTCAAGGAAGAAGAAGGCGTTACGATTTATACCGATATTTCCAATCTGCAAAAAGTGAAAAAGTTTTTAGACTCAAAGAATGTTGAAGTTGAGTCCGCGGAAATTGAATATATCGCCAAAGAAAACATAAACATCGGCGATGAGGACAAAGAAAAGGTTGAAAAATTCATCCAAGAGCTGGAGGACAATGAAGATGTCGCCGATTATTACACGAACGCGAATATGTGATTTTGAATAACGCGTAACGGGGCCGTCGTTTCGCGAAAAACAAGGGGCCAAGTTTTCACGCTCTATGTTTTCGCGGCGGCATTCGGCTCCGGCCCCGCGATAAATTATGTTTTTTGCCGCGCGCCGCGCGTTAAGCGTTTATGATTATTTTTGGAATAGACCCGGGCGTAGCCGACACCGGATACGGCATCATCAAAACGGACGGACAAAAATTATCCTGTCTTGATTATGGCTCAATTAAAACAAAGGCAAAAACCGAGTTGGGGGAAAGACTGGAGATTATCAGCAAAGAATTGGACAAAATAATAAAAAAACACAAGCCGGACTTAATCGCGGTGGAGCAATTGTTTTTTTGTAAAAACATTAAAACCGCCTTGGTTGTCGGACAGGCAAGGGGGGTGGTTTTGTTAACCGCGCGGCAAAGCAAGATTCCGACCGTTGAATTTACGCCATTGCAAGTAAAGCAGGCCGTGTCTTCTTATGGGCAAGCGTCAAAAACACAGGTGCAGAAAATGGTTAAAATTTTGCTTGATTTAAAAGAAATGCCAAGGCCGGATGACGCGGCCGACGCGCTGGCGATAGCGATATGCGCGGTGAATTCGTCGCGCAATCCATAGCCCGTAACGCGCGGCGACATAAACGGAATTCGCGCGCAGGTTATGGGCCGCACGAAACATATGCCTAAAAAATTAAATATTGTTTCCATATCATCCGAAATCGCCCCGTTTTCCAAGACCGGCGGATTGGGCGATGTCGCGCGAAGCCTGCCCAAGGCCATAAAAAGGTTGGGGCATAACGTGATTTGTATTACTCCGCTGTACGGGCAGGTTATCAACAAAAAGGAGCATAATCTAAAACCGGTTTACAAAGACGTTAAAGTTTTTTTAAATTCGCGAGACGCGGTTAGAATAAATTACTGGAAGGGATATTCAATGAAAGGTTTGCCCGTTTATTTTATTGAAAATAAAAAATTTTTCTCCAAGAGAAAAACCCTGTACGGATCAACGCACGAAAACGCGCGTTTTTTGATTTTTAACGTGGCCGCCTTGAAACTGATTTCTCTCTTGAAATACGAGGCGGACATTGTCCATTGCCATGATTGGCAAACCGGCTTAATCCCTTTTTATTTGAAAACCGATTTTCGCTATTCTCATACATTGCGCAAGGCGAAAACCGTTTTTACCATTCATAATTTGGTTTTTCAAATGGGGAAAAACTGGTGGGAGGTTCCGCCGGAGAAAAAAGATTACGGCAAAAAAAGAATACCGCACATAACCGATCCCGATATTGAATACATAAATTTCGCCAAACGGGCAATTTTGTCGGCCGACGTAATCAACACGGTGAGCGAACAGCACCGAAAAGAAATTATGACAAAAAAATTCGGGCAGGACTTGGA
>JALUVW010000106.1 GCA_027020105.1 Candidatus Falkowiibacteriota bacterium | reverse complement strand
GTTGTTTTTATTTATTAATATTCCATTTTTAGTGTTCTATGTTCTGCGATTTATGATTTGCCCTATTATCCGCTATCTGATAAAATGAAAACACGCCAAATAATTATCCACAATAACTATGAACCACGACAAAAAAAAGGATTATTTTTCATGGGATGAGACCTTTATGCAGATGTGCAGGGTAATCGCCAATAGATCAAAAGATCCGAACACGCAAACCGGCGCCTGCATAGTCAACGGCGACAATATAGTGGTCGGGCTCGGATATAACGGCTTCCCGCGGGGATGTTCGGATGATGAGCTTCCTTGGAGCAGAGACGGCGAGTTTTGCGACAAAAAATACGCTTACGTGGTCCATGCCGAAGAAAACGCGATATTAAACGCTAACGCGGACACCAAAGGAGCAAAATTATATTGTTCGCTCTTTCCCTGCAACGAATGCGCGAAAGTGATAATCCAAAGAGGCATTAAAGAAATTATTTACGAGAGCGACAAGTATCACGACGACCCGATATGGCAAGCTTCCAGGCGAATGCTTGACATGGCCGGAGTCAAATACAGGCAATACATTCCAAAAAATAAATTAAAATTTGAAAAAAATGATTAAAGTTGAGTTAATAAGCCACTCAAATATCGCGCCGCTTGACCTGACTTCCCACGCGGCAAAAGTATGCTACCGGGCGGAACCGCCGGAAATGGGAAAAAATATTGACGTGGAAAACCGCCTCTTTAAAACCGGACACCACACGACGCTCCAGCATTTTTTTATTACTTTTTTAATTGAAGGAATTTCAGTCGGAGACATTACCATGGGAATGCATTTGGCAAGCCCTTTTTATAACAGCGACCAGCGATCGGGAAGATATTGCGCCAAAATGTTTCTGGAACCGGACTTTTTAAAAATTCAAAATTACATTAAAGCGTATTGGCCGGACTTACCCGAAGCTCAAGGCGATAAAATAATAAACTATGTCAAGAAAGGCGTCCGCGCATACCATGAAAATATTGAAAAAGCCGCCGAACTCTCAAAAAAATTCCTTAAAAAAGAAAGGCCGTTTGTTGGCGGCAAACCCCTTGAAGTAAACGCGCCCAAGATCGCCCAAGAACAAATGCGTTCGTTTATTCCGGTAATATTTCCAACCGGCTTTGACTTTACCGTTAACCTTACCGCCTTGACCGCGATGTATAATGCCGCGTGGAATCCGGTAATGCGGAGCGTAACAAGCGAAATGGCAAAGGCGGTAACGCGAAAATTTCCCGAACTTGAGTTTATGTTCGCGGAGGAAAACAGAAAGCGGAGAGAATGGTCGCCGGAACTGGATTTGCAAGAAGGCAAGATAAAATATAAGCCTGAATTGGAATTGCTGAAAGTTTCCGGCGAAGATAAATTCGTAAAGCCGGCGCATAAAGATATGCATCCGATTGATCTTCTGCATTTTCTTCCGGAAACAATGGATAACCAAATAGGAGAAATCGGCGCGAAAGTTGAAATCTCCCTGGCCACCATGGGACAAGACCAAAGGCACAGGACC
>JALUVW010000105.1 GCA_027020105.1 Candidatus Falkowiibacteriota bacterium | reverse complement strand
TTCGGCCGTAACCCGTCCGGACATCCATCACATATCTTTGGTTATTTTCCCCCTATACCCTCTTTTCTTTTTGGCGTATGACAGCTCTAAGCGCAAATTCCGGGCAAGCGCGTATTCCTTTTTGGGGACGGTGATTGCGGCGCCGATATTGGCTTCAGTTTTTACGTATATATATGTTTTTCCTCCTTTTTATTCAATAAAAAACAGCGCCGCGCTTTCTTATATTCAGAAAAATTGCGCGGAATCCGATTATATCTACGCCGGACCGTTTATGCCCGGAATGTACTTTGAGGCAAAAAAGATAAATCCCGCCCCTTACCACTCCGTGTTAATGCTTGGCGGACGGACGGAAAAACTGCGAGAAGTAAAAGAGGCGCTGCAAAAAACTCAACCGATTTGCGCCGCGCTCAATTACGAAATAGTAAAAAAATTCAATTATAACAAAAACAACCCTGTTGACAATTACATATCGGACAACTATAAATTGGTTTTTCGGCAAAACAACACGTTAATTTATAAAATTTCCAAATAAGCCATGACAACGACCAACCGCAAAATAACAAAATTTATCGCCTGTGGAGCGGTTTCCGCCTTTTTTTATTCGCTGTTTTGGATTATCGGCTTGATTCGCGAAAATCGGCCGAGCGAAACGCTCGCCGGCAACGCCACTTATTTGTATTTCGCGGCGGTATTTATTCTGCTTATCCTGCTTGGCCTGTACGTCAAATCCTATGCCTTGGTTTCCGAAGAAGACACTCCGACAAAGCATATCATAATGTTCGCGATTTTGTTTAACGCTTTGTTGGTGTTTATGCCGCCGATTGCGTCCACCGATTTGTATTCTTACATTTCCCGATCAAGAATAATTTCGGAATACGGCGAAAATCCGTACCTTGTCCCGTACGACTCCTTCTCGGACGACAAACTTTATTCTTCCTTAAAAACCGTTTGGTCGCGCAACACGGCGATTTACGGCCCGTTGTTTATTTCCGCGAGCGCCGCCCTCGCGTATTTGTCCGGAGACAATTTATACTTAAATATTTTCAGTTTTAAGCTTGTTTTTGTTGCCATCAACATATTGATTATTTTTATCATTCAAAAAATAACGAACGATAAAAAAGCCGTTTTTTTGTACGCGTGGAACCCGTTTATTGTTTTTGAGTTCGCCCTAAACAGCCATAATGACGTTATGATGATTTTGTTCGTCGCGTTAAGCCTTTTGTATTTTTTCAAAAAAAGTTCCGTAAAAAATTTGTTGGTTGGCTGGTCTTTTCTTGTGTTTTCCGCGCTGATTAAATTCTTTACTTTGATTTTTCTGCCTTTTTACTTGATATTCGCGATAAGAAACCTTGGGCGCAAGAAGGAAAAAATTGTTTTTGTCGTTTTGTCTTGTTTGGCCGGACTGTTTTTTGTCGCGCTGGCTTATCATCCCTACTGGGCGGGCCCTAAAATATTCAGCCGCCTTTCGGCGCTCGTGGAGAAAAAAAGCGTATTTTCGTCCTTGGGAATCGGCGCGCTAATCGTGTTTTTGCTTATCT
>JALUVW010000104.1 GCA_027020105.1 Candidatus Falkowiibacteriota bacterium | reverse complement strand
ATTGCCCTATCTTGATTTATTTTATACAATATAATTCCGATAGCGTGAATATTTAAACTGTTTAACGATAAAATATGTTTTTAAACGTAAACATGACAAAAAACATCAGGCAACCCGCCGTGGCGGGGCGATTTTACCCGGATGACGCGGAAGAATTAAAGCTTGAGGTTGGAAAATATTTAAACGCGGCGGAAAAAAGAAAAATTAAAGGAGAAATTAAAGCCATTATGTCGCCGCATGCCGGCTATATGTTTAGCGGAGGGGTGGCGGCCTGCGGCTATAAACAATTAAGCGGGCGGAAAATTGATACGGTGGTTATAATCTGCAATTCCCATACGGCTTATTTTGAGGGAATCGCGGTTGACGCCAATGACGTTTGGCAAACGCCTTTGGGGGAAATTCCGGTTGACAAAGAACTGACGGAAAAATTAATAAAATCCGACAATATTATTAAATACAACGCTTCGGCGCATAAAAACGAGCACGCGCTTGAGACGCAGTTGCCTTTCCTGCAGATTACGTTAAAGGACAAATTTAAAATTGCGCCGATTCTTTTCGGGGGCGGCACGGAACAGGGTTCGGGCGCTTCAAGGTTCGGCTCCTTGTCCGCGAGGCTGGCCAAGGCCTTGGCGGAAAATATGGGTGAAAACGATCTGGTGGTGGTCAGCACCGATATGTCCCATTATCCGGCGTACGAAGACGCCAATAGAATTGACAAGCGAACCTTGGAAAAAATAAAATCCGCGGATGTCAAAAAACTGGAAGAGCATATCAGAAAAACTGAAAGCGAAAATATTCCAAACGAGCATACTTTGTTGTGCGGAGTTGACGGAGTAAAAACCGCGATGGAGTTATATAACTTATTGGATTGGGACGGAATAGAAATTTTAAAATACGCGAATTCGGGAGATACGCCATACGGCGACAAAAAAAACGTTGTCGGATACGGAGCGGCCGTTTTTGTCCGGGCGCGAAACCAAAAATCCAAACCCCCAAACTTAAAATTCCCGTCCGCCCCGAAGACGCGGCTGACAAGCAAAATTCAAGATCGCGGCCCGAAGCCTGAAAACGACTTGTTAAACGACTCTCAAAAGCGAGAATTGCTAAACATAGCAAGCGCCGCGATCGGGAGTTACGCGCGGCACGGCGCGATTCCGGAGTTTAATGTCTCAGATGAACGCTTGAACCGGAAAGAAGGGGCGTTTGTGACACTGCGCGAAAACGGAAAACTGCGCGGATGCGTCGGGCAAGTTTTTCCGTCCGAAAAACCGTTGTGGCGAGTGGTTCGCGACATGGCGGTAGCCGCCGCCTTTGGTGACGACCGATTTGAACCGGTGCGCCCCGATGAATTGGACGACCTGGATTATGAAATAAGCGTTTTGTCCGTTCCGCGAAAAATTGACGATTGGCGGAATATTGAGCCGGGCAAACACGGAGTAATAATAAGAAAGGGAACGCGCGGGGGAGTATTTCTGCCGCAGGTGGCTCAAGAGACGGGTTGGAGTTTGGAAGAATTTTTGTCCCGGCTTTGTTTTCAAAAAGCCGGTTTGCCTCCGGATTGCTACAAAGATGATGACACGGAAATTCAAGTTTTTACCGCGCAGGTGTTTTAG
>JALUVW010000103.1 GCA_027020105.1 Candidatus Falkowiibacteriota bacterium | reverse complement strand
ATTGGACGATGACGTGCCTCGGGAGGAAAAAAAGAGGCGGGAAGAGGAGCTGATGAAGATTTTGAGAAAAACGGCGCTTGAAAACAATAAAAAATATTTGGGCAAGACGGTTGACGTTTTGGTTGAAGGTAGGAATAAGAAAGGGGAGTGGTACGGCAAGACGAGGACTTTTAAGAATGTTGAATGCCGAACGCCGAACGCCGAACGCGGCGTTGGAGATTTTATTAAAGTTAAGATAAAAAAGGTCAACGACTTCGGTATGTCCGGAGTCATAGATAGTTAAAGAATCATAGACAGTTAAAATATCGCTATATCTATCCCCCGACAAATACTCCCATACTCTGGAGTATGGGAGTATTTGTCTTTACAGTACCCGCGCACTCGCTTATGCAAGTATCACCTTTTTGATCGCGATTTTAGTTGGAAAAATTTTTATGCCGGAAAACAGTGAAAAGATTATTGTTATAGTTGGCACCACGGCCAGCGGCAAGACAAGGCTGGCGGTTCGGCTTGCCTATAAATTCAACGGCGAGATTGTCTCGGCCGATTCAAGGCAGGTTTACAAGGGGATGGATGTGGGGACGGGGAAGGACCTAAAAGACTATCGTCTTAAAATTCCAAATTCCAAATTCCAAATTCCAAATAAATTTCAAAATCCAAAATCCAAAATTAAAAAATATAAGATTGTTAAAATACCTTATCACTTGATAGATGTGGTTAGTCCGAAGACGGAGTTTAGTTTGGCGAAATATCAAAAATTGGCGTATAAAGCGATGGACGATATTTTATCTCGCGGGAAACTGCCGATTATAGCCGGCGGAACAGGGCTTTATGTTCAGGCGATTGTTGACGGATATAAATTATCCGGCGCCAAGCCGGATAAGAAATTGCGCGCGAAGCTGGAAAAAATGCCGGTTAAGCGATTATTTTTGATGCTTAAAAAATTAGACGCTAAAAAAGCGAAAAGTTTAAACGAAAGCGATAGGAGTAATAAGAGAAGGTTAATTCGTTATATTGAGATTCATAAAAGCGGTCCGACCGCTTTCAAAGCGGTCGGACCGCTTAAGCCGCTTAAGCCATATAACGCGCTAATCATTGGCTTAACGCTCCCGAAAGAGGTATTGCGAAAAAGAATTTATGAAAGGTTGGTTGAGCGGCTGGAAAAAGAAGATATGATCGGTGAAGTTGAGCGGTTGCGTAGGCGGGGGGTGAGCTGGAAAAGGCTGGAGGGTTTCGGCCTTGAGTATAAATACGTTTCCCTGTACTTAAGGAATAAGCTGGCTTATGACGAAATGGTTGAAAAATTAAACATCGCCATCAGGCAATTCGCCAAACGGCAGATGACTTGGTTTAAGAGGGACAAGAGGATAAATTGGGTTAAAAGCGAAAAAGAGGCTGAAAAGTTGGTTAACGAGTTTCTAAGATAAAAGCCGACGACAAGTATTTCATGCTTTTCATTATATTTCAAGCCCTTAAAATTTCACCACGATTTAACGGGAATTTAAAGTGTCTCCAAGTCGTCTTCAGAGTTATCTATTCCGCGGCGGCAAACGATAGTCAAAATAAATTTTCTACCGCGGACGCCTCTCGCGAGAGGCGGGGCTAGGGTTCGGGCGGCT
>JALUVW010000102.1 GCA_027020105.1 Candidatus Falkowiibacteriota bacterium | reverse complement strand
TGCTAAGCGGTTCTGTCTTTTGATTACTTGACCATATTTTCGTGTTAGCGTTTTTAAGGTGTTTTATCCAAGAAAAATAATAAGCGGCTTTTTGGTTATTTCCAAAAGAGCCGCTTTTCGTTTTGGAGCTTTATTTTGTTTTTTGTGCTATATTTAGTTTCAGTCCAGGATTTAACGCAATATATTTGGCGCGAAGCGCCAATAATGTTAAGATAGATTTCTATATAAATTATACAAGATTAAGTGATTTAGAGCGAGAGGAAACAAGTCGAATACTCTCGCAAAAATGTTCTCGTTATCAAGTTAAGAAAGCACAAGATTTGTTAAATGGCCGACCTATAGCCGCTCTGAATTTCAACCTTGCCAAAGATGAGATACATAGGTAACACCTCTAAATTGCCCAAATTAAAGAAATAGGGCAAAATAGAGGGTTATTCTTAATCTGTGTGTCTCTATGAAAAAACCCGAATTATTCAAAAATGAATGGCCGTATTTCCCGTTTGGCGAAATTAAGCTATTATCTAAATACGACCGCTGGCGAAAAGTCGCCAAAATATTAAAAATTTCTAAAACCGCCAAAAACAGACTGGAATGGATTATTTACTATTACGAAAAGGCCGAAATGAACGTTTCTAAAACATCCCGCCATTTCGGCATTTCAAGAAAAACATTCCATAAATGGTTTCGGGAATTTAATGAAGACAACATTTATACCTTGCATTTATTGGAAGACAAATCAACGGCTCCAAAACGGGTCAGGCAAAGGGAAATAACCCCGGCCCAAGAGCAAAGAATTATCGCTTTACGCAAAAAGCGTCTCAGATACGGCAAAATGAAATTAGCGAAAATACACCAAACCGAATACGGAGAAACAATCAGTTCGTGGAAAATACAAAAAGTTATTGAAAAGCACAATTTGTACCATAATCCGATTAAAACCGCGAAAATCAGCAAAAAAAGGGCAAAAACCAGGACTAAGGGCGCAAAGAAAAGAACAATAGAGCTAATCCGCCGTCTGCCAAACAGAAAAAAGAAAGCCGGCTATATCATTTGTCTGGACACCGTTGTTATTTACTGGAACGGATTAAAGCGGTATGTGTTCACGGCCATAGACAAATACGGGAAATTCGCTTATGCCAGAATGTACAAATCTAAAAGCTCGTTAAACGGACGGGATTTCCTTTACCGCCTGCATTATCTTTTGGACGGCAATGTGCCGAGAACGGGTCATGACAACGGCTCGGAATTCAAAAAATACTTTGAGCGGGCGTGCCAAGAACTGCGCGTTGAGCAATACTATTCAAGAGCCAAAACGCCGAAAGACAATCCGGACAGTGAACGGTTTAACCAAACTCTGCAAACTGAATTTCTGGATTTAGGCAACTTTGATCCTGATCCCGCCGTATTCAACAAAAATTTAACCGAATGGCTGATAGAATACAACTTCCGCAGGCCGCATGAAACCTTAAATTACCAAACACCCATGGAATTCTCAAAAGTGTTACCTATGTATTCATCTTGTACAAAAATATAGTATACTAACAGTAGAAACATATTTTTTAAGTTTAAGAATATGCGTCAAGTAAAAAAACCAAATGTTATAATAAAAAAATTTATTAAGCGGTTTATGGAAAGTCATAAAGAAGATGAT
>JALUVW010000101.1 GCA_027020105.1 Candidatus Falkowiibacteriota bacterium | reverse complement strand
CAGGACAATCAAGCGCCCGGATATTTTTTGGAAAGTCATAAACTTATTTAATTATATTCCTTGCCTCTCTCATAATCGCCAACTCCTCGTCCGTCTTAACCACAATCACCGGCACATCGCCTAAAAACTTCAATTTCTTCATAACCGCGTTCCGCGTCATTGGGTTGCCGGCTCCGATCGTGCCGGTGAATACTATAGCGTCAACTCTTCCCTCTAAAGCTGCCCAGTATGCGCCGATGTATTTTACCAGCCGATAAACCGCCAAATCAAATGCCAGTTTCGCGTCTTTGTAGCCCAGTGATGTTTCTTTTAATACATCTTGAAAATTATCCAGCCCGGATATCCCTTTTATGCCTGATTCGTGATTTAATAAGCTGTGAACCGCTTCCGCCGCCGTAGAGACGAGGCAGCGCCTCGTCTCTACTTCGCGCTTTATCAATTCAACAACAATCCCCGGATCAATGTCTCCGGTTCTTGTCATCATAACCAGCCCCTCCATGGGCGTCCAACCCATTGAAGTGTCAATCGGCTTGGCGTTTTTTATGGCCGTGGCTGACCAGCCGCCGCCCAAGTGGCAAGATATTAAATTAATTCTATCCGCTTTCTTTTTTAACTTTTCAGCCGCATTCTCCATGGCATATTGATGCGAAATGCCGTGAAAACCGTATCTTCTTATTTTATATTTTTCCAGCAAAACTTTGGGTAAAGCGTAAATCCGCGCCACTTCCGGCAAATCATAATAAAAAGCCGTATCAAACACGGCCACCTGCGGAATATCGGGCAAAAAGCCGGCAACCGCGCGAATTCCGGCTAAATTATACGGATTATGAAGAGGCGCCAATTCATTAAATCCTTCCAACTCGTTTATAATCTCATCGGTTACAAGTGTCGGCTTAAAAAATTTATCGCCGCCATGAACGACCCTGTGCCCGACCGCGACCAAATCCCGCAAATTGCCAATCTCTTTTAAAACACTCTTTACGGCTTTTTCGGTATCGTCAACATCAACCAATTTACCGCTCTTAACTTCTTTTTCTTTCTCGTTAAACAATTTATATTTTAACGATGTGGAGCCTGAATTTATGATTAAAATATTTCCCATAAATTACAAATTCAAAATTACAAATCGCAAATAAATTCAAAATTACAAATCCAAAACTGTTTTGGATTTGTAATTTATTTGAAATTTGTAATTTTGGATTTTAAATTTTGCAAATGGGGGCTGTCGCCGAATAACTAATCACGCTTTAATTAACTCGCCAAAATGATTCTCCTCATCAATCCCAGCCGCGTTCGCCTCGTCCGTATCCAAGTGCATTGACAGCTTAAAATCGTCCCTGACTCTCACTATCACATTTTCAAAAACCAAATCCCGGACGCCGTCAACATCAACCTTGACCTTGTCCCCGTCTTTTACCCCGAGCTTTTCCGCGGTAACCGGGTCCATATGAATATGCCTTAACGCTATAATCACGCCTTCTTTTAAGTCCACTTCGCCTTTGGGACCGACTATTTTAACCCCCGCGCTTCCTGCCAAATCTCCCGACCTCCTGAACGGCGGATCTATGCCCAGTTTGCGCGCGTCGGTTTCGGAAATTTCCACTTGCGTTCGCGCGCGAAAGGGCCCCAAATATCTCACATTATCAATCTCTCCCCTGG
>JALUVW010000100.1 GCA_027020105.1 Candidatus Falkowiibacteriota bacterium | reverse complement strand
TGCCGGTTAAAAAGAAAGTCCTGTCCCCGATCATCCTGTGATAACGCGCCAAAACATCCGCCGCCACCGTAGTATATGTGTGTCCGATATGCGGATCGGCGTTTACGTAATATATCGGGGTTGTGATGTAGAATTTATTTTTAAAATTTATTCTATTTGGACTTGGCATTAATTTTTAATGTCTTATTGTTTAAAAAAAATTAAAAATTACAAAATTTAAAAATTCCTACATAATTTCTTCTTTCCTTTCCTTCACGTACTTAGCCCATTCTTCGGCCGCCTCCACGAAAATCTTAAACGGCGCTTCAATGATAAAATCCATAAAAAACACAAACACGTTTACCCGCGCGAATTTCTCGCTCAACCATTTGCCGGCGGCGATAATCGGCATATAGAAAAAGTCCATTATGAAACTGAAAATATTTTCCTTCGGTTCAATAACCGTCAATTCGCGGGCGTTCTTTCTTATTCTGAGGGCGAAGAAGCTGACAAAGGCCAAGAAAAATAAAAATATGGTGATACTGACAAAATTAAAGCCGATTTTATCCAGCCCCCAAATCACCAAACCGAAGGACAAAAAGAAGGTGATGGCGTAAAACACGCCAAAAAAGAAATTTAACACGCCGCCCCTTTTTTCCGACTTGCGCAAGCTAAACGGTTCCTTGCGTTCATTTTCCTTAAAGACGATTTCGTTAACCCCTTCAATTATTTTATCCGTATTCGCCTTGGACGGCAATCTGGTGAATAGCACCGCTAAGAACAATAAAAACGCCGGAAAAGTTACGTTTACCCCCAGCGCGAAATAATTTAATTCTTCGCCGAACCACCGAATCGCGGGAACTTCTATGGCAACGGCGAAAATTGATTTTGTTATGAAAATATAAATGATGCTCCGAATGGCGGCGCGCCATAACTTGGTTTTGGCGAGTTTATACCTTTTGTCGCAAACTTTTTTTATGTCCCGGGGGAAGGCTTTGGGGTCGGACCGGAACGACTCATAGACATAGACCGGATCTTCCTTGATTACATCGGTCAAAATCGTGTAAAAACCGGCGTAACGCTTAATAATTTTATCCAATTGCTTTGACAAGGGATGATTGATTTGGCCGCTAACCAAAACTCGCAACGACCTGATATTTTTTCCCACCTCGGCTATCTCCTCCTCTTCGGCTTGGCTCCAATTGCCATTATAATATTTAAACAAAATAAAACCGACCAAATCCTTGTCAAACTTCAAGAGCGAACGATGAATGCTGATATAAATCTGAATATCCTTATCCTGTTCATACGGCGAATTTTCCGGCAATCGTATTTTGTCTTTCAGGTACTCGTATATGTTGCCGATAATCACTTGATCAACCCTGCTTCTGCCCAGCCGTTCTTCAATATCGCAAGCGGCCATAACCAATATCCATTTGACAATCTCGCTTCTTTCTTTGTGGGACGCCGTTTTATCGGCCAAACTGTATTTTCTTAATTTAATGTACTTCTCAATGACCATGCTTATTTCGCCTATTTTAGTTTCCGGAATTTTATTGTTAGGCAAATAACCGGCGCGTATCAATTCCGTCAGCAAATTTTTGGCGACATCGTCGGTTTTTAATTGTTGGGTTGATATGGCGCCCTCAATAACGATAAGCCGCCTCAATATTCTCAAAATCGCGTCCT
>JALUVW010000099.1 GCA_027020105.1 Candidatus Falkowiibacteriota bacterium | reverse complement strand
AGAAATAAATTTAAATTTTAAAAATTTGCGGGATTAGTATAGTGGTAGTACAGAAGTCTCCAAAACTTCTGGCGGGGGTTCGATTCCCTCATCCCGTGCAAAAACCGCCACAGAAGTCTCCAACCCCGCCGCTCGCGAGCGGCGGGGCGATTCCCTCATCCCGTGCAAAAACCGCCACAGAAGTCTCCAACCCCTCCTCTCGCGAGAGGAGGGGCGATTCCCAACCGTGGATTACCAGTGAAAAGAAATAAATTTAAATTTTAAAAATTTGCGGGATTAGTATAGTGGTAGTACAGAAGTCTCCAACCCCGCCGCTCGCGAGCGGCGGGGCGATTCCCTTTAATAATATGCATTATGTTTATTTGTTAAAAAGTGAAAAAGATAATAAGTTTTACATTGGATATTCGTCTGATTTAAAGTTAAGATTCAAACAGCATATTGACGGTAAGGTGAAATCAACGAAAAACAGAAGGCCTCTGAAATTGGTTTATTATGAAGCGTACGACAGCGAACGATTAGCCGGAACGAGAGAAACACAATTAAAAAAGTTCGGTTCCGCGTATATGGCATTGCTAAAAAGATTAGATTTAAAAAAATTGCCGGATTAGCATGGCGGTGGCACGATAGAAACAGCCTGAAACGGCTTTTTTTATTGCGAGCTTTAGGTGGAGGTTTTTACAATTTTATGGTATTGTAATATTAACGATAATGTGCTATCATATAACGTTAAATTATTTTACGCAAAAAGTATGATAAAAGAGCCCTCGGCGGATTTGCCGGAAGAAAATATGAATAATCGGAAGGGGATTGACCAAGGCGCCGTCAACAACGCGGACGGCGCGCGAGAAGATGATCAATTTGCCGAATACATTAAATCCGAAAATATGAAAAAAAGATGGGCGGAAAAGATTTTGGCCGTGACCGAAGAAAGCAAAGACGAGGTTATTTCCGAAATAAATTCGCTTTCCGAAAAAGACCTCTACGCATTTTTGGAGGAATTGCAAGAATTAAATTGGAAAAAAAACATTCTCGGCAAAGAGGGGTTTCCGGAGGAAATTACGGAAACAATCATTGCCAAGGTCGCCAATATGTTTTGGCTTGAAAACTTGGACCGCGAAAAAAAGGACGATTATCTTGGCTTAATGTCATGGCTTTACGCCAACTCGTCCAAATACGAAAAAATATTGATTCAAAATTTGAATTTTCAAGATTATAAAAAATACTTCAAAACGGAAGTATTTTTGCAGTTTATTAACGATTTTTACAACTCGTCCAATGAATACGGTTTTATGAGCCGGGGCGGCGAGACGGCCGGCGGACACGGGACTTTGCCGCGAATAGAAGATTTTCTCAAAAAAGAAATTCAAAAAAAAGAAGCGAGCTACTTTCTTTTATTGCACGCCAAAGAAGTTTATCTGAACATAACGACGAAGTATTACGAGGACCTTATGGACGATGAAATGTATGTCAGCGCGCTAAAAGAGCGGTACGGAGACGAGTGGAAGAGAAAATTTGAAGAGGAAGAGAAAAAGACGGAGGGCGAGTTCTACGCGACGGAAGAGCATGCCGAGGAGCAAAGGCCGTTTAAAATCGCCCCCAATGTTTACGCGATAATAGGCGATAACGGAGAGTTTATCGTGTCAGAGAGCAAAGATTGCCGCGAAATAGAAAAATTATTGGCCGAATTTTCCGAGATTGCCGATAAGGAAATGGAGCCGTCCGGCAAAGGAGCGTGGACGCTAAACGATAAAACTTATAACGCCGCCGAACGGCTAAAAAACGAATTATCGCGTTTTTTCAGGCGTAAATTGTCAATGGAGGATTTGTCCGTAAAGAGAAGCAGGACGGAAGAGGAGCAAGCCGTCAACGAGCAAAATTATATTGATTACAAATATTTGATAAGAAAACAGATAAGGGAAAAAATTGAAGACGAGTTCTCGTTTAAGCTTTCGGACTTGGCGTTTAGAGAACAATTTTATTTTTTGCGGTTTATTAAAAGGAAAAAAGAAAAGGAAATCGGCCCGGTAAAAACATTCGTGAAGCAATACGGAGTCAACGGGTTGAAGACCTTTTTGTCATTGGATTACGGAGAAGAAATGGGCGATAAAATTTTAAATATCGGAGAAAAATTAGGCCGAGAGAACGCCGATTTGATTTTTTCCCGTTACGCCGAAATCGTTGATATGACCGAAAAAAACAAGCAAGAGCTGTCCGGCAAGCTAAAAAAAGAAAAAGACATCAGCGACGAAGATTTGAAAAAAATCACCGAGCAAATATTGGTTAAAGCCAATTGCTTGCTTTTGAATTTTTCCGACAAGCTTGAGCAGGGAGAAAAACTTGATTCAGGGGCTATATTAAGAGAGCTGGAAGAATACAAAACCGATTTGCTTTTGACGTTTAGCGTTTACAAAGGGTTAAAAGACAGCATTGAGCTTGGAGATTTAAAGGATGTTTCTTTTGAAAGCGCGCCGTCCGGCCGTTACACTCCTTTTAAAGATGAAATATTGAAAATGGCGGCCGGAGAGCGTTTTGAAGAAAGCGACAATGAAATAATTAAAGAAGCGAGCCAGATGCTTGAGCTCTACGAAAAGAACTATAAAAACAGGCCCGAACTCAAAAAAACGCTGTTGGAAAATTTTGCCAAAGCGATTACGAAAAAAGACGGCGTTAAGCTCTATATAATCAAAGAAAAAGGCAAGATAGTCGGATTTAATAAATATGAGGTCGTGGCGAAGGACAAAAAACATTTCGGGTCTTGCAATGTTATGCCCGCGATTCAAAATTCGTCCGTGGGCAACGCTTTGTTTTTGGAAAGTATGAAGGAGGAGTCAAGAGGATTTGAACTGAACGCCACTTGCGACGCTTTTTCGCCGGCAAGCGCCATGTATATAGAAAAAGGAGGATTTACGGTTGAAAAAATAGACACAGAGTCCGATCCGGACAATATCCCGTGGTTTATCTTGAAACGGCGAAAAGACGAAGAAGGCAAATATTATTATCAAGGCAAAAGCGCGGAAGACATTAAAAAAGAATATGAAAAACAAGGGGCTGTCGCCGAGCCGGAAAATCTTGATTGTTTTATTATGAAATTCAAGCAAGGATCAAGCGGGACGCGCGAAGTTTCGGCGGACTTGGTCAATAATAAAAATTTTAAAATAACCAGATATTTTTTTGACAAGAAAAACAAAAATGTTTACTTGGCGTTTGAGAGGCCGCCTTCTTCTTCAAGCTGATCCAATGTTTTCGCGTTTTGCCAAGTGTTTTCAAACAGGGATTTGTGCAGCTGGTAAATATTTTTATCTTCAATGATTACGCCGATCATGCTTTCTTTTGACAGGGTGGCGTAGGCGATTTTATTGTCGTAGATTTGGAGCAGGGTGTTAAACGGAAATAATTCGCCGGAGATGAACCTGTTTTCGGTTATATCCGTAAAATAATTTTTTAAAAAATTTCTGGAAAAAGGGGAGTCTTTAACGATTCCTCTTTTTTTTACGCCCAGTTTTTTTCTTTTTTCAACATATTCTTTGTTTAATTTATTGGCATACTTGTCAATCGCCTCAATATCGCTGTAAGCCATAATGGCCTCTTGGCTGGATAGCGTGTCCCACAAAACTTTTTTTATCCCGTCCATACCCTCAAAAAATCTGACTCCGGGCTTATTATGCGTCAGGTTATAGCCGGATATCATATCGGGCAGGTAATTATTCAACAATTCCCTGTCTTTTTTTAACTTGTTTTCGCGCGAATCAAGCAATTTTTGAAGTTGGGAAGGGTGGTTTGCCCTAAAAACGCTTACTTTGTTGGGCGCGTCAATTCTTTCAATTACGCCGATATTGGCCAATTCTTCCACTTCTTTATAGACAATCGCCCTTGATCTTTTGATTTTTTTGGCTATTTCCGACGCCTTGGCCTCTTTGTTTTGGTATAAATATTCCAATATTTCCGCCTGCGAAGGAGTAAGATCGGCGCGCAGCAAAACCTTTTTAAACATTGTTATTCGCTTCGCGAACCCGCCACTACGAATGCGGGACATGCGAATTATTTATTTATATTATTAATTATAGCATATACAAATTATTTGTCAAATATAAATTAGACAATATTTATGTCAAAAATATTGCATATTATGCAATAGTGTCAAGTATTTTATTAACATTTGCATAAATATGTTTAATTAAGGCTTGACAATATTTTTATCTTGTGATATACTGTTCTATTAAGCTAAAAAAATATTAGCTTGTCAATTGAACATTAAATTAAATTTTGAACAATTTCCGGATATTTGCTTGGCGGATTAGAGTGGCTTCAAGCCATAGGAGAGAGGCCCGAGCGATCGGGATTATGGCTAAGTCCAATCCAAAGGGCTGAAATACGGAAATTTTATCGCCTTCGGCAACCCGCGCCGCGAACGCGGGCATAAATTACCGGCCGGTGCGGCTTCTCTGGTCTCTATCGAGAGAGAAGAGACAAGAGAAGAACAATGGCTGGTAAACAACTGTTAACAATTAACAGTTAACCGTTAAGTTCTTCAAATCAATAAAAATAATCGCCCGCGCGTAAAGCCGGCGATATAAAACGGAAGGAGAGAGCCGTTTTAACAATTAACAGCTAACATTAACAGTTAACCGTTGACTTTTTAACTGTTGTTTAAAGCGATAAGCATTGTGGCGCTCTCCTCTAAAAGAGCGCGCCACGATACTTATCGCTTTTTTGTTGGAGCCGGACCGGCGCGCGAAATTGTTCGGGAAATTATTTCACGGGACAAACATACGGCCGCCCGCCCGCCAAAATATTGGTGGCGAGAATAATGCGGGGAGAGAGAAACTCCGATGCTTGCGGAGCGAAAATGGCAATAAATTTTTATCATAGGCCATTAGCTTCTCCGCGTTATTTTCGCCATTAAGGGGCTGTCGCCGAACACCGTCACGGCTGAAATTTCAGTTTTTCGCGAATATAAAGAGATTAAGTTTCCGCGCCTAAACTTGATTGGGGGTAAAAAATTTCACTCGCAACGGCATTCGGCGACAGTCCCTTAGCGAAATAAACATAAAAGATCTTTACAGCAAATAACACCCAGCCGTCTCGGGATAAAGAGCCGGCCCAAGCGATTCGGGGAGATGAGTCGCGTCCAAGCGGATACTGTTGATTTTGGGAAACGAAAATGAATTGACATTGTCCTTCGCGCGAGCGAAGGCGGGAGAGAGTTTATTTCCCAAGGTGAACAGCCGTTATTGAGCGGTAAAGAATACCAACCCCACATTAAAAATGTGGAGCGGCAAACAATTTTACCGCCCTTCGCGCGAAGCGCGAAGTAAAGAGTGACCTCGCGGCGCCAGCCATTAGCTGGCCGTCCGAGGCGGACATATTACTTTAAACCGCCCTTCAATCCCAATAATTCCCCTCTTTATTAAAGAGGGGTTGGGGTGATTTAAACGGAAAGCGGGGATTAAATCCCAACTTAATATATCCGCCTCGGACGCAAGTCCGACCCTTCTAAATCGGAGGACGCGTTAACGCGTCCTCTGATCCCGCCAAATATCCCTCCAAAAAAAGAGCCCGATAAAGATTATTTTCACTCTAATCTCTAATCGGGCTCCCTTCCCAAAAACACCAAAAAACAAATGGCGTTTTTGGGAAGGGAATAAAACAAACTTTTTAGAATTACCGGAGGACAAAACAAAGAATGTTTTTTTAAATAAAATGTTTATTGTTTTGTCCTTTGGGCGAAAATAAAAAATTATTGAAAGGAGGTGAGAAAATGGAAAAAATCACCATAGACGTGAAAAGCGTCTATGGTGAGACCGCCAAGCTGGCGGACCTGCCCTCTTACGAGGGGAAGGCCGTTGAGCTTGCCGGCGAGGGCAACGAAGTTGTCCTTACCGGACCGGGCCCGGTGTGGTTGTATTTGAGGCTTGCTCACGCCTTGCATGGTAAGGCCGTGACACTCAAATACGATTCGCCGGCTACGGGCGAAGTGGTCGTCTTTGACCACAACCCACGATAGTCCGGGCGGTCTCAAGTCGGACTCCCGCCTAACCGACACTAAATAAACGGGAATCTCCTTTTGCCGGAATAACGGGCAACGGCAAAAGGTTGCGGTAAAGCCCCTGAAGCGAAGCAGTACTCGCGACAGGGCAAGCCATCCGCGTAAAAGCACGGGCGAATTCGTTCTTTTTTATATAAATCTTTCGGGAGAGACAAATCACTCGTCTCTCCCAATCTTTCTTGAGCCCGTCTTTTTTAAAAAAAGATTGGCTCAAACGGAGATTGTGTTCGGTTCTTTAAAATCAAAACAACATTATCGGCGCGAAATAAACAGGAGTTTTGCCGCGCGTTGTTTTGCCGAGATAATTTTTAGTCGCTACCAGTCCGTAAGGCGGGCGGTATTTATGTATGAACGACGCCAATCCGCTTGGTATGATCGGTTTGTCCATATTCTGATATTTAACTTCAATCGGAATATGGCCGATTGACGGAACGGAAGCAACAAAATCAACTTCGGCTCCGGCTTTGGTGCGCCAGAAATTAGTTTCCAAATTCAGATTCTGCAACGCGTGCAAAAGCGCGTTTTCCGCGAGAGCCCCTTTGTCCGGCCGCAATTCCAGCGAGCCGTTTCCGAACTGCCCGATCAGCAAATTGCGCAAACCCGTGTCGCGAAAATAAATTTTCGGCATCTTAACCAGTTCTTGCCGCTTGTTGGTGAAATACGGCTTAACTTGGCTGATGATGAAAGTTTCTTCCATAAGAAAAAGATATTTTTCCACCGTTTGGCGGTTAAGTCCGGTTGAATTGGCAAGTTCGTCAATATTGGCAAGATTGCCGATTTGCGCCGACAAAACGCCGAGCAGCCGGTTAAAGCCGGAGACATTTTCAATTTTTAAAATGTCATTGACGTCGCGGCGGGCGTATTGGTCGCGTATTTCGGACAAAAGCTCTTGTCTAAAAGGAGCGTTTTCCTTTAACGACGGCTTGGGGTATCCGCCGAACAAAATGAATTTTTCGTACGCCGTCGTTATTTCAGGCAACAGTTGCCGATAGGCGGGCGGGATATTCGGTTTGCCCGACAAAATATCCATTGGATTGATTTTTTGCCAAGCGTCAGCCAGCTGATGTTCCTGAAAAATTAAAAATTCGCGGAAACTTAAGGTTGGAACAATAAAAGTGATTTTTCTGCCTGTTAGGCGGTCAGTGAATATTTTCTTAATTTCCAAACTTGACGAACCGGATAAAAATAATCTGATTTGCGGAAAGTGGTCAGCCAAAACCTTAAGAAAAGAAGACGCTTTGGGCAAATATTGTATTTCATCAATAAAAACAAAAATTCGCGTATTTTGCGGCAAAGCGGACTTGACATAAAGATAGGCGGCGAAATTTTCCGGCTCCGGGTTGTTAATAAAAATATTCAAATCGCTTCCTTTTTCCAGGTCAAAATAAAAAATCCGCTTTTGTTCCGCGATGTTTTTTTCAATCAGTTTTTCCTGAATCAGTTTCATTATTGTGGTTTTGCCGACCTGCCTTGATCCGATAAATAACAAATTATTGTTGGATTCTAAAAATTTATCTATTTTTAGCAAAATTTCTCGTTGAAAATACATAAGTTTGTATAATATTTAGTAATTTAACCTTACTAAAATTATAGTAGCATAGGAAAAAAGTTTTGTCAATATAGTGGCAATATTTTGAAGGTTTTCTTGGTAAAAACCGTCCAATCTTTCTTGAGCCCGCGAAGCGATTCGCGGATTCAAATGAGATTTCACTTACTTGTTAGCGAGTTATTGCGCGTTTTAGAAAGGAATAAGTTTTCCCCAAAAGTTCCTTACAATTAAATTATT
>JALUVW010000098.1 GCA_027020105.1 Candidatus Falkowiibacteriota bacterium | reverse complement strand
AAATGGGCATATACACTATCATAATAAAATAAAAAATATCCAATAAAATTGAAACATAATAAATTCGCATAACGTTTTTTCTTTTCGTGATTTTCTTTATCAGGCCGTTAACCGTCACTATGGGCTTGAACTTGTGATTGACTTTCCTTAAATGGAAAAACGCCACAAAAAATATTATTGACATAAACGCGAATTGAAGCAAAAACACTCCTTGGAAGCTGAATTTGCTTAAAATTTGCGTGGAAATAAACGGGCCGAGCAGAAAGCCGACATTCATCAAGGTTAAATTCATTCCTCTGATTTGGCCGGACATACTGTCAACCGAATACGATTCCAAAATAATGTCTTTGCCCACGATCGCCAAATTATATAAAATTATATTGGCCACTATCAGCAGCGCCCCGAAACGCGACACCGGCAGCGAAAATATCAATATCGCCGAAAAGGACAACGCCAGCGTTGACGCCAAAAACACTTTTGATTTGCCGAATTTTCGTATTATTTTATGGAAGTTCAGCAAAGCGACAAGGGATATCACGTAAGCCGCCGCGTAAAACGCGCTGACATTGTCGGCGCCCTTAATCTCTTTAAAATAAGAAGAAATAATATAGGCGACAATCGCCGCGGAGAATCCCAATAAAAAAGAAATAAGATTAATAATTCTTACTTTCTTTCTGTTTAATCTTTCATTGTGGTTGAATTTGTTGACTTTAACCATATTTTAATCGCTTTACGGCTTGTTTTGAATTTACGCTTTTTAACCGCGCGTTTTTTTAACTTCGTTTTTAAATATTCTCCCGCGTTCTTTATAATCGTTAAACATCCCGAAGCTGGCGCAAGCGGGCGAGAGTAAAACTATGTCGCCGGCAACCGCGTTCTTTTTCGCGGCCCTGACAGCCTCTTTCATATTATACGCCAATTTTATGTTTTTTCCAAGAAATCCGGCTTTTAAAATTTCTTTCTTTAATCTCGGCGTCGCTTTTCCGTTCAACAAAACAATATATTTCACCTTATTCCGACGGCTTACCGTTCTCGCCAATTTCTTGAAATCAGACCCCTTGTCCGCTCCGCCCGCGATTAAGACAATCGGCGCGTCAAAAGAATTCAGCGCGGCAATCGCCGGCTCCGGAGTGGTGGCGAAAGTGTCATTATAATATTTAACTCCTTTTATTTTTTTAACAAATTCCAATCTATGTTCCATGCCCTTAAAGCTCTTGACCGCCTTCTCTATCACTCCTTTTTTCACGCCAACCAATTTCGCCACCTCAACCGCCGCCGCGATATTCTCTTTGTTATGCTCCCCGGCCAATCTTGTCGGCAAATCGGATTTGGTAAAATAAACAATCTTGCTTTTCGGTTTTGGGCCTTGGGGCGCCGTTTTGAGCTTTGAGATTCGCGCTTTGAGCTTGTCGTTTACCACCGCGTAATCCCCTTTTTTCTGCCATTTAATAATATTTAACTTGGCCTTCCAATAGTCGCGTAAATTTTTATGATAATTCGGATTAACGGAGCTGGCCCGCGCCAAATGGTCTTGGGAAAAATTGGTGATAACCGCTATATGAGGGCTCTTATCCGAATCTTCCAGCTGAAAACTGGACAATTCCAAAACCACCCAGTCGTTTTTCTTAAGTTTGCCCAAGAAACCAAACATCGGATTTCCGATATTTCCGCCCAAATACGCCCCCCTGCCCGACTTTTTTAAAATATGATAAATAATGCCGGAGGTCGTTCCCTTTCCGTTCGTTCCCGTAACGCCGATAATCTTATTCCGGCAAAGGTCAAAAAATAACCGCGTAGGGCTTGAGATAATCGTTCCGCTCTTTGCCGCTTTTTTTATCTCGCTTGAAAACAACGGATAGCCGGCAACCCTGAAAACAATATCAAAATCTTTTAAATTCTTGTCATAATTTTTACCCAACCTCCACCGTAACGCGGGTCCGCGCTTGAGAGCGGCGGCCGATTCGTTTAGCTTCTCGTATCTGTCGCCCAATTCTTTTTTGCTCCTGCGGTCGCAAATGGTAATATCCGGTTCGTCAAACCCGCCGAAGCCCGACATCGGGTACCCGATGTCGGGCTTCTTGAGATTTAACAAAAATTCAACCAAGGCGCGGTTTTCAATGCCAAGCCCCAATATCGCTATTTTTTTATTTTTTAAATCGGATAATTTCATAAATTTTTAATAATTCTTGTAAATTCCGTCGGTATATTATGCTCTCGGCTTTGCCCCGGCTCCTTCTTAAATTTCTTTGCCATATCTTTCCGTTTGGGCAAAATATTGCTCTTAAAATAATTTATTATATAATCGTTGTCATATTCCTTCGCGTTAAGGGCCGCGTACGAGGCGCGTAAAACTTCCTCTTCCTCGCCGACGCAATCAAACGGCTTTATTTTTTTCTCTCCCCACAGCTCCAAAAAAAGGTTTAATAATTTTTTATCTTGATATAAATTTTTGCCGAATATTTTTATCAATTCTTTCTTTGGGACAAACGCGGATAATTGCGAAAAAACAAAAGCGCATTTCGGGCATTTTCCGCACCACCTTTTTTCGCTCTTCCCGTTTATCGTAAAATTGCGGTTGCAACTGGAAAAACAATCAAAATATTTTTTATGCTCGGAAAACAATTCGGCGATTTTGAATTCTGAAAACGGCCGCAACAAACTGAAATACACAATATCCGGCGATATGTATTTTTTCAAATAAGCGCGAAAATCATTTTCAAATTCAAAGCTTTTGCTGTATTGATGGTTAACAATATGATTTAAATATTTTAAATTGCCGTAATTGGCGCTTTGCTCGTTGGAAAAAACAATGTACTTATAATTATACAGCGCCGAGGCCAGCAAAGAAACAAATGAATACACGGCCGTTATCGGAATATGCCCGTTGTAAGCGCCCGCTTTATTCAGCTTAAACAGCCCCTTGTCCAACTCCCTTTTTATGATAACGGTTTTTTTGCCGGCTATTTTCGCCGCTTGGCGCTGAACGCGGCTCGTGTTCAAACCGAACAAGATAAAATCGTTTTTATTTCTTTTTAACAATTCCGCCGTTACCGCGGAATCTTTGCCTCCGCCGAAAGGAACAATCGCTCTGTCTTTCGCTTTAAATTTAACGGAAACCGTTTTATGGCCCGAATAAGGAAACTTTACCAGCCCCCTGAAATCAATTTTGTTTTTATAAAAAAATTCGCCCAAGCCGTTAGTGTAAAGCTTGTTCCAAAATTCAGCCTGCTCCTTATTCAGTTTTCCGCTGTTAACCGTGATTTTCTCGGGGCAATACGTTTTCCAATAACTGATCCCGAGCATCAAATGCGAATTAAACAACACCGCGTCCAATAATTCACGGTTAACATTCTTCCAGATAACGCTCTCGCGGTCAACGGATAATTTTTCAACAAAATCAATCTCTCCGCCCAAACTGTAATAAAAACGAAATTCACCCTTGGCTTTGTCGGCTTCATATTTTTCAAAAATAAATTCTTCGCGCCTCATAATTAAATCCTAATTCGTAATTCTTAAATCTTAATTCAAAATCGGCTCCATCTCTCCCCAGTTCTCCCCCGCGCTCGCGTCAACCACGATCGGCACCTTTAACCTTAACACCTCTTCCATTATTTTTTTAATTTTTTCGGACACTTCTGCCACTTTATCGTTTTTAATTTCAAAAACCAGCTCATCATGGACCTGCAAAAGCATTTTTACGCCGTCATTCTCGTATTCTTCGCTTATTGTTCTTTGCGCTTCTATCATCGCTTTTTTAATCATATCCGCGGCCGTGCCCTGCAACGGCGTGTTTATCGCCATTCTTTCGGCTCCTTTTTTAATTATCGCCACCGACGAATTTATTTCCGGCAAATAACGCCTGCGGCCGAACAAGGTTTCCACGTATCCGTTTTCTCGCGCGCTCGCGATTGTGGCGTCAATAAATTTTTTCACCCCTTTGAATTTGTTGAAATAATTGTCTATGAATTCACGGGCGGCGGCGTAAGGAATATCGGCGCTTCGCGCGAGACCGCGCGGACCCTGCCCGTACAATACGCCGAAATTAACCGCCTTTGCCTCGCGGCGCATTTGGGGAGTAACTTCGTTAAGCTCTATGCCGTTAATCTCCGCGGCCGTCGCCGTATGGATGTCCTTGCCTTCCTTAAACGCTTTTATCATTTTCGCGTCGCCGGACATATGGGCCGCCAAGCGCAATTCAATTTGGGAATAATCAAGGGCGACCAATTTATGCCCTTTGTCCGATATAAACGCTTTGCGGATTTCGCGCCCCAACGCCGTGCGCGCGGGAATGTTCTGTAAATTCGGCTCGCTGGAAGAAAGCCGTCCGGTCGCGGTTACCGTTTGATTAAAGCTGGTATGGAGCCGTCCGGTTTTTTTGTTCACCAATTCCGGCAAAGCGTCAATATAGGTGTACGCCAATTTGGTTAATTCGCGGTATTTTTGAATATGGCGGATAATCGGGTGCGAATCTTTTAATTTTTCCAAGTCTTCGGCGGACGTGGAAAAACCGGTCTTGTTTTTCGCGACGCCTTCCGACGGAATCTTTAATTTCTCAAACAAAATCTTCCGCAGCTGCTGCGTGGAATTGATGTTAAACTCCGAATCGGCCATTTTTTTTATTTTTTCCGCCAATTTCTTAATTTCACCGTCAACCTCTTTTTTTATTTTGCCCAAAAACTCGCTGTCTATTTTAATGCCGTTGTTTTCCATCTTGGCCAACACCGGAACAAGCGGCATTTCCAATTCTTTAAACAATCTATCCAACTTGTTTTCTTTTAACCGCTTTTCCAGTTTTTTGACCAGCCGATGGGTGAAATCGGCGTCCTCGCATGAATATAAACTTAATTTTTCGGTTTCCACCTCGCCGAAAGTTATTTTATTTTTGCCCTTTCCCAACAAATCTTCTTTGCTTATTTTTTCAAATCCCAGCTCCGTAAAAGTTACCGAGTCCAAATTATGCTGGCGCGTCCCCGGATTTAAAAGATAAGAAGCGACCATGGTGTCAAACTCCGCGCCTCGCGCTTCCACGCCGTTATTATTCATTACCTTGATGTCAAATTTAACATTATGCCCGAATTTTTTAATTTTTTCATCCTCAAATATCGGCCTTAGCTCTTCCAGCCATTTATTCCCAGCCGAACCGGAACTCGGTTCCGGGCACCCGGAACCGAGTTCCGAGCTAACTTTATAATTAAACAAATTGTCTCCTTCGCTTTCAACTTTCAACTTTTGACTTTCAACTTTCACATAATATGCCTCTCCCTCTCTCCACGCGAAACTAACGCCAAGCAAGTCCGCTGTCAACGGGTCAAAAGACGAGGTTTCGGTATCAAAAGTAAATTCTTTTTGCTTTTTCAATTTGCTCAAAAACGATTTAAACTTCTTGTCATTGTCCACCAACCGATATTTAAACAATCTTTTATTCCTCTCAAATTTATCCTCCGCGCTTTCGTCCCGCCGCCCGCCGTCCGTTGCCTGTCGCCTGTTGTCTAAATCCCGCGCTCTCGCCAAAAGCGACTTAAACTCCAGCTCGCTAAACAGCCGGACAACGGCCCGCTTGTCAAAATCCCCGAACCGAGCGTTCTCCAACTTAAAGCCAATCTCGGCGTCACGCTTAATCGTCGCCAACTTTTTGCTTAAATACGCGTCTTTCTTGCGCTGCCTTAACAGTTCAATAATCCGCGGCTTAATTTTAGGCTTTATAGCTTTATGAACTTTATAACTTTCAACTTCTTTATACACTCCGTCAAGCGTTTTAAACAGCCGCAGAAGTTCAACCGCCGTCTTCTCCCCGATTCCCCTTACTCCCGGAATATTGTCCGACGGGTCGCCGCGCAACGCCTTGTAATCTATCATTTGGTCCGGCGCGAGACCGTATCGCGCGCGAACGGCCGCCTCGTCATAAACAACGCCGTCAGACAGTCCCCTGCTCATCGTATAAACTTTCGTGTGTTTATTGATTAATTGCAATGTGTCCAAGTCTCCCGTCAGAATAATTTTTTCAACATCGCCATTCACCTTGGCGGCGATTGTCCCGATTAAATCATCCGCCTCCAGCCCGGACTTTTCAAAAATCGGGATTCCAAACGCCTTGGCTATTTCTTTTACCCTCGGTATTTGCGAATATAATTCATCGGGCTGCTTTATTCTTGTCGCTTTATATTCCTTATATTCCTTATGCCTGAAAGTCGGGCCCTTCTTGTCCAAGGCCAAAACAACATACTCCGGCTTAAACTCGCGAATCGCCTTAAGCAACGCCGCGGTAAAACCGTACACGGCATTAACCATTTCACCCTTCTTGGTCGCCATGGTCGGCGGCAAAGCGTGAAAACTCCGATGAATCAAAGCGTTGCCGTCTATTATAATCAATTTTTTTCTCCCGCCGCCGCGGCGGTTGTTTTTTCCTTCAGCCATACCTATATTACACCATAGATAATATTAATAATCAAATTGGCGCGAAAGCGAAAAGTCCGCTCGCGAACGCCATCCGCAAGCGCCAAAAACAAAAAAAAGCGTTTTAGCGCTTTTTTTCGTGATAATGGCGATATTTATTGGACAAAATCCGAACCTTCTTTGAGTAAAGTCCAGGCGTTGATTGGCGCAAAATTACTTCGCAATTTTGCTGACGGCTCGCGGGTAAAAATTTTCCTCCCCTTGAACCCCTCCGATTTTTGCCCGCTCGCCGAAAGTTTTTACAAAATTTTTTGTGCCGTTTTTTCAATTTTTAAAATTTATCGCGTAACGTTCACGTGTATGAGAAGTTTCGCCGACTTCCTTCTTGTTGTATTTATAGAGGAGGCGAAATTTGTGTGAAAGAAAAAGTGCAATCTCTGAAAATCATTAACGCACTTTTTCTTGAACCGCATACACGCTGTTATGTGCTGTAGCCAGAAATTTCTATTCCTTATTACTTTTTTGGCAATTTATTATACCAGCTAACTAATAAAATATTTCCAACTAGTATAACCGGAGCCCTGTTCTCCGGATTTAATTCTCTGAAATGCGTCCATTGAAGAAATCTTTTCATAACTTATGCTGGGGTTGCGGTATCCTGGAGCCACATTTGAATGATGATACGTTTCTTTTCTTAATTCAATTTTACCTTCTTTTGATTTTTCTGCTATCCTTTTGAGTAAAGCAATATCTCTATTTAATTCTCCAAGGGTGTTGATTTTTTCTTTTAGATCAGTCTCAATGCCAACAATCTCATTTTTAAGTTTATTGATCTCCGTAACAATTCTTTCAACTTCGCCTTGGTTATAATTAGATAGATCAAGGTTTTTGTCTGGACTTGTTTCTTGAAAATATTTCCAGCTTGTGTATCCTTGACCCTGCTCACTATTAAATGTATAATCACTTGGTTTCCCATACTCATAACTTATACTGGGGTTGCGGTATCCTGGAGCCACATTTGAATGATGATACGTTTCTTTTCTTACTCTAATTATTCCCATTTTCAATAATTCGTCTTCCAATCTTTTAATTTCTGAACTTTTCTCTTTTAGCTCACTTTCAAGTTTATTAATTTCAGAATTTCTATTGTTTAATTCTAATTCCATTTTTTTAATCTTCGTGTTGACTATATCATTTTCATTTTTTTCGGGTATTTGGCTACCCATTTCTAATTTGTTTCCCATAGTGTTTCTATTAATTATTAAACTGATTAAATTATATCACAAGTTATGTTCGACCTTTAAAATAATATTACCAAAAAAGTCTAAAAAAGTAAAGAAAAAATTTCTGGCTATTTCGTACAACGTTTCGGAATATCAGAAGTTTTATTTATTTTACCTTATTAAATTAAAAAGAAAAGAATAAATAAAATTTGGGTGGAGTGAAAAGAAATTTAATAAATAATTTACCTTAATTTAAGAGCCTTTTA
>JALUVW010000097.1 GCA_027020105.1 Candidatus Falkowiibacteriota bacterium | reverse complement strand
CCCCCGTAGGGGCGAACGGCTGTTCGCCCTTGGTGATGGAACGGACATTTGTTTTTGTCCGCGGAACGATTTTCCGCTTGCTGTTTGACGCAAGCCTCTGTTCGCCAATCGGGGCGAACGGCCGTTCGCCCCTACTAACGCCGACACGTGATAGGCGAATAATTGGAGCGGCGCGGTCGCCAAAATCGGGGTTAGCATCTCCAAAGTTTTCGGTATATATATTATATCATCGGCCATTTCTTTTATTCGCTCGTCGCCCTCGGTGGCAACGGCGATAACGGGGGCCGCCGCCGGATTTTATTTCTTTATGTTAATATAAACATTTTACTTTAATTTAAACAAAAAAACAACAATGCGTATAATAAATTATACGCATTGTTGTTAATTTTATCTTTTGTTATAATGTAGATAAGTGAAAGCCATCAATAGAAAAAGAAAGGAGGAATTAATTTAAGAAGATGGCAAATCCAAAAAGAAAGGGGGGGATTTTTTGTTCTTTAAAAAGAGTGAGGCAGGTTAATAGTAGCTTCAAACGCATAAAAAATTTGGAGTTTATGCCCATCTTTTCTTAAATCTAAATACCACTATGAATAAAAAAATATTTATTATACCAATACAGGCAATAATTTGGCTGCATATATTAAGTTTTGTTACTTATATAATCTATCCCACGCCGGCAAGTATTTACAAAAATGCCAACACTTGGCTGGCGGGACTATCACTATACCACAATAATATTCAAAATATTTTTTATATTTATTTTTTTATCTGTTCTGTATTGGCAATAATTATCTTTATTAGAAAAAAGAATAGCATGCTTAAGTGGTTTTTTTTGTTTTTGGGCCTTTTAACTTTTTGGTACGGCTATAGCGCTACACGAGGGTATACTTGGTATTTTTATATTAACATTGACAGGACTAATAAATTAATTTTAATATCATCCTTGCTGCTTATTGTTAGTTTTCTGCTTTATCGCTGGCAGGCAAAAAAAGAAAAGCGCTGACAACTCTATGTTTTGTATGGAGCTAACGGCTCAAAATAATAAAAAGCTGCCTATGAAAAAAATAATTTTATCAATTAGTTTATTCGCGATTTTATCAATCGGAATAACCGGAATAGCGCTTTTTGTCTCTAAGGAAAAAGAAGTAAGATTAAACTTATTGGTCGCGGACAAAGATATTCCGGCATTAACCGAAGATTCCGTCGCGATTGTGTCCGGCAATGTAAAGGAAATTCTCCCCAGCCGGCTTGGAATAGATAAATTTGGAGATAAGATTGTGTTTACCGACTATGTAATAACGGTAGATAATATAATCAAGGGAAATATTGATAAAGAAATTAAAATCAGGACTATAGGCGGAAGCGTTGGAGAGGGCAGAAATAAGTTCAGTGTTTTTACTGAAGATGAACCGGAGTTTAATATCGGGGAAAGA
The DNA here is from genome assembly GCA_027020105.1 of Candidatus Falkowiibacteriota bacterium. Classification (GTDB taxonomy): domain Bacteria; phylum Patescibacteriota; class Patescibacteriia; order Patescibacteriales; family SZUA-104; genus SZUA-104. The sequence goes on along the minus strand of JALUVW010000097.1, from coordinate 252 downwards.
GTTTTAGTATTTCTTTCCAAAAATTCCGGCGGTTTTTTTGACCTCCCCGCCGGCTATTACGCTGTTGCGGGCAGGTTTCAGGGGAAATATCAAATTGCCGATAACGAAGCAAAAAATCCCAAAGGAATTTTTAAGTTAAACGAAATCATGAACGAAATAAATTCAACCATGCGGGCGCGAAAATAAATTGCCGTCTCCGAATGCCGCGATAAAAACGATTTTCCCCCCGTAGGGGCGAACGGCTGTTCGCCC
>JALUVW010000096.1 GCA_027020105.1 Candidatus Falkowiibacteriota bacterium | reverse complement strand
TGCAGAAAGAAGTGGCGGAGAGAATCGCGGCCACGCCCGGCAAAATGAGCTTGCTGTCCGTGTCGGTTCAGTTTTACGCTTGCCCTGAAATAATCGGAATTGTTCATAAAAATAATTTCTGGCCCGAACCGGAAGTGGATTCGGCTGTTGTTAGGATAAAGACAGCCGCAAAGCGGTCCGACCGCCTTTATGGCGGTCGGACCGCTGAAACCGCCGAGAAAGAATTTTTCAGGTTGGTGAAAATCGGGTTTAGCGCCAAGAGAAAGATGTTAAAAAATAATTTGGCCAACGGTTATCATATTACGCAAGACGCGGCGGAACAATGGCTGAAAAAAGCCGGTTTTGGCCCCAAAACAAGGGCGCAGGAATTGTCGGTTGAAGATTGGATAAAATTATTTAAACAGGAGCATAATCCGAGCGTCCGGAATAAATAAGCTTTAATCGTTCGGTATGGCTCGTGTTTTGCATATGAGAATACTTGGAATAGAAACAAGTTGCGATGAAACCGCGGCGGCCGTCGTAGAGGGGCGTTGTGGCGCGTTTGGGCGGGTGTTGTCCAATGTTGTTTCGTCGCAAGTTGAAATACATAAAAAATACGGCGGCGTGGTGCCGGAAGTGGCGGCGCGAGAGCATGTGTTGAATATTCTGCCCGTTGTCAACGAGGCGCTGATTAAGGCGGGAGCAATGATTAAAAAATCACCGAATTCCGCCGCTTGCGGGAAGCAAGGCGCGAAAGAAAAGGATGTTCAGATTGACGCGATTGCCGTGACCATCGGCCCCGGACTCGTTACTTCTCTAATTGTCGGAATAGAAACGGCAAAGGTTTTATCTTACGCGTGGAATATTCCCGCGGTGGCCGTTAATCATATAGAAGGGCACATATACGCCAATTATATTAGCGAAAATTCCAAATTCCAAATTCCAAACAAATCCAAAATCCAAAATATTCAATTTCCCGCCTTGATTCTTACCGTGTCCGGCGGACATACTATGCTGGTTCTAATGCGGGGGCACGGGAAATATAAAACAATCGGGGAGACGCGGGATGACGCGGCCGGGGAGGCGTTTGACAAGGCGGCGGCCATGATGAAAATCGGATATCCCGGCGGTCCGGTAATTTCAACCTACGCCGGAAAATTCCAAATTCAAAATTCAAAATCAATTTCTTTGCCCAGGCCGATGATTAATTCCGGAGATTATGATTTTTCTTTTTCCGGGCTCAAGACGGCCTTGCTTTACGAACTAAAAAATGACAAAAATTATAAAAAGCGAATTCCGGAATATTGTTACGAGTTTCAACAGGCGGTAATAGATGTGTTAATCGCCAAAACCGTTAAAGCGGCGAAGGAATACAAGGTTAAAACAGTAATGCTTTCCGGCGGAGTGTCCGCGAATGTTGAGCTGAGAAAACAAATGGCTGAAGCCGTGAAGTCGCGAGTTCCAAATTCCAAATTCCAAATTCCCAATCTCAAATACACGACCGATAACGCGGCGATGATAGCGGCGGCCGGATATTTTAAGGCGGCGCGGAAAAAATTTACGCCATGGCAAAAATTAAAAGTGGATTGCGACGCGGAGTTATAAATTAAAATATTCTCTAATTTTCTACCGCCCCGCCTCTCGCGAAAAGCGGGGCAGGGTTCGGGAAGCTTTAGCTTCGTAGCGGTACGCGGCTAAAGCCGCGTGAACCCCGAGCTAAAGC
>JALUVW010000095.1 GCA_027020105.1 Candidatus Falkowiibacteriota bacterium | reverse complement strand
TTAATTTTAATTTTTTGCATACTCTATTTTATCTTAGCCGCGAGGCGCCTGGATTGGGCGGTGATGTTTTTAATCGCGGCCCTGCCCGCTTATTTAATCAGGTTTAAAATTTTCGGGGTGCCGTTCACCCTGCTTGAAGCGATGATTTTAATATCCTTCGGAACTTGGTTTTTAAAAAATTACAAAAATGTGATTGATAATATAAAATTAAGATTGAAGATGGACGGCGGACGGCGGACGGCGAACGGCGGAAAATTAATAAATTATCCGTTCGGATTGGAAGTCGGATTACTTTTGATAATATCTTACGCGGCGGTTGGGGTTTCCGGATTTTCGTATGGCGCTCTGGGAATTTGGAAGGCGTATTTTTTTGAACCGGCTTTGCTGTTTATTTTAATAATAAATGTGTTCGGCAAAAAAACGAAGTCCGACTTCGGGGAAGCGAAGTCGGACTTCAACGCGGAAAAAATTTTATGGCCGTTGGCGATTTCGGCTTTAGGGGTTTCATTATTGGCGATTTATCAAAAATTCACCGGCGCTTTTATTTCCAATGAATTTTGGGCGGCGGAAGAAACAAGGCGCGTCACTTCTTTTTTCGGATACCCGAATGCCGTGGGATTGTATTTGGGTCCGATTGTGCTGGTTTTGTTTGGATGGATAGCCGGTAAATTACAAATTACAAATTACAAATTACAAATAAATTCAAAATTCAAAATCACAAATCCAAAAATTTCGCTAAAAAATTTTTTTATTGGTATAGCAATTATTTTATCAACGTTATCAATTTATTTCGCAAAATCAGAGGGGGCGTTGATTGGCGTGGCGGCCGGCTTGGTATTATTTGGATTATTGGCGGGTAAAAAAATAAGATTGGCGGCAATGGGCTTGATTATTTTAGCAATAGCGGGCATAATGGTATATACGCCGGCCGGAGAATACGCGGCGAAAAAAATAACGCTAAAAGATTTGTCCGGAGAAATAAGAAAAGCGCAGTGGAGAGAAACTTGGGAAATGTTAAAGGACGGACGGCTGATAACCGGCGCCGGGCTCGCCAATTATCAAAAAACCATAAGGCCGTATCACAAGGAAGGGATATTTTTCAACAAAGACAACGATCCCGATTTCCGCCGCAAAATAGTCATATTTGACGAAAAATACAAAAGCAAATATTGGCAGCCTGTTGAAATTTACCTGTACCCGCATAATATATTTTTAAATTTCTGGACGGAATTGGGATTGGCGGGGATGCTGTTGTTTATTTGGATAATTGGGAAGTATTTCGCGACAGGAACAAAAATAATCCGAAATCCCGGTGATTTAAAAAATAAACATTTGGCGTTAGGGTTGATCGGGGCAATGGCGGTAATCGCGGTTCACGGATTGGTGGATGTTCCTTATTTCAAAAATGATTTGGCGGCGATGTTCTGGATTTTTTTGGCGATGATGGGTTTAATGAAATTAAAACCGGAAACAAAAAACAAAAAATAACAATACTACCATATATGGTAGTATTTCAAAAAACGGCTAATCGTTAACCATTAATTGCTAATTGTTAACTGTTAATGATTAACTGTTGACCGGGAGAGGTGCCGGAGCGGTTGAACGGGTCGCTCTCGAAAAGCGATGTTCCTTCACGGGAACCCAGGGTTCGAATCCCTGCCTCTCCGCAAATTGAAACTTTGCAATTGATTGCAAAAGCGCTCGGTGTTGGTGTAGATGATTTATTAAATAACTAAAATATAAATATTATGTTAGAAAAATTTTCAATGCCCAAAGGGCAATCAAAAAAATTAGAGCAGCGGGAAATTGAAGAAGGACTTGCTGCGTATCTAAATGCGCCCAGATCTAAAGAAGGGTTGCATTTTGAATTGGAAAGCTCTTTTGAAACAAAGAAGACGACAAAACCTTTAAAAAGAAGGGATATTGAAAGAGAAGCTGAAAATTTTATTGATCAAAACCTTCAAAAACTTATTCCAACGTTAATAGTGGGGGTAGACCATGGAAAAATAGTTGACGCGCTTGGTTTGACGAATGAGCAAATCGGTTTACTAAACGCCGATTATTACATCAAAAAAGACGAGAACGGAAATACAAAAATTTTTCAAGGAGAATATGAAGTTTACTATAAAGATATTTCTTCTGCTGACTTGCTCGCTCTTGCTTATGCAAGAGATAATATTCGCACAGATACACAAAACGAAGCTAAACAAGTTGGTAGTGATATTACACATAGATACTATTTAAGGTCACAGGATCGTTATCTTTGCGAAAACGATTTTGGAATGAGAGTTTGGGACGAAGATGAAGGTAAGATGATTGCAGGTGATGTTAGCGATGTTACCCCATTTATACAGACACTAAAGCATCAATTTGCAAGGATACAAGAGAATATATCGTCTCTATCTTATAAAATAGAACAACGAGTTAAAAACAAGGTGGAGAAACAAATACCGGAAATAAACCCAGATGACTATGATGGCAGTGAAGATTTTTGGGAGGCTCAACGCGAACGAAATGCAAAAATTCAAGAAATTGTTACAAACCAACTAAATAGCGAGTTACTAAAATTAATCGAACAACCAAAAAACAGGAGGTTATTACTTGAGTCAATTCCTGTAAGGAAAGTGGCGGATCATATTCATTTTAACTATTATAATATAGCTCGTAGATATGGACTGATTAGCGATGATCCAATTGCTGATTATGAAAATTTCAATCGGTATGGACACAAACGTATTGAAAGATTACTCAGGGAGCCCACTGATAATGAGCGCTCTGGTGCGTCTCTCAATTTTTTATACTCAGATTTCTATCGCAAGCCAGTAATAGTATCTGATAGTTCTGAAAAAGAAAGAGTTATAGGTGAAGCAAGGCGGGGAGTTAAGGATTTATTGGCATATAACGCTGCGCAAGCTGATCCGACAATAAAAGATGCTTTTGATAAATATCGTTCACCGCGAGGTGAGCAAAGTCCGTATTTTTATTCTGATGCTGACATTTATGATTTTATCAAAGCTGTGGGAGCTGACAAAGTTGGTGAAATTTTAAAGAGCGATGATAGAAATATCTTTGAACAAATGACAGGTTATGGATTTTTGCGAGATTTGGGTTATGATGTTTCACGTTTTGAGCCAGACAGATTAAAAAAGCAATTATACGAAGCCAATAAACTAGCGAGATCGGGTATTTGGAATTATTTATCTGAACGAGAAAAAGATAACTGGGAGCAAAAAAAACAACCGGGCCAAACATGGCTTGAAGCGGTAGGAAGAAGGAGGGCAAGAGATCTATTTCGTGAAGGAAAGCGGATGTACTGGCTTGCTCAACAGGTGTATATGCAAAACCCAAACAGAAACGAGGATGATAGATTTTATCACGAAGATTCTTATGTTGATTGGGCTAAGTACGACCTAACAAAAGCTGATGTTCCGGAAGAAAAATTGAATGGGTATCTTAACTCACACAGAAACCTTATCGTTGCGTTGTTGAGTCAAAATTCTAAAAATCGTTACAGTGAAGAAGGGCAAACTGGTATATCAGCAACGCTCGGCCTGATTATACAGGCATTAGAACGTGGTCAAGATTTACGAGGCGTTGCGATTGCCAATGACAAACAAAGATATTTGGAAGGAATAATCAAAGGGGAAGTTGAAGATGACTTGGAATTTGCACTCAAAGATTGGCCTGCAAGTTGGCGTGAAGCATTAACAAAAGAAGAAATCGCTTTGTATTATGAACATGCAAATGATTATGTTCTTCTTGACCCTAACAGACTGGCAAAATACGCGCAGTGGAGAGCAAGTGCAGATGGTAAGAAGTGGACAAAATTATTTAACGAAAGCGTAAACCGTAAAAGTGATTTGGACTTTCGTATCTGTCTTGGAGACCAAAATGACGAGGTAAAGGATTGGTACAGAAGTGGAGCCGAGTATGTTGGCAATAAGGCAATGCAAGATTACCTCATGCGTTTTAATGCTACGCGTGATACAAACGGACAACTTGCAAATTGGCACGATACACTGTTTTGGGCTCCAAATATCAATAAGTTAGAAGTATCTGAAGCAAAATCTGTTTTGACTGATATTAGGACAATGGATGAAAACCGGGAATTTGTGCAATTAATTCCACGTTACGACAAAGAAAGAGATCCTTTTAAAGAAACACCAATCCAATCACTACGTGAGCTGAAGAAGAGGGTCCTTGCAATAGAATCAAATGTTGATCTTTCAAAGTTTCCGCCGGAATTAATTGGTATCACAATGGCGCCAGGCTTTAATTTGTCCGCCCTTGAGTCAATGATGAACCGACAGGATTTTAAAGATTTAGTGGATGGCAAATTAGACACGAATCAGCCATTTAAACCACACAGAAGAATATTTATAGGTCGTAACTTACCGGATGTTTTGCAAGAAGCACTTGGATCATATAAAAGAAAAATACAAGGAACGGCAAATTCTCCAAAAAAACTTTTCAACCATTTAAAGAAGTTGATTGAAGGGCGAACTGTTGGTGATAGGAAAATGACTGTAACAGATCTATTAAAAGATGTTCCAACGGATTTAGAGGAAGAAGTGATTTTACTTCTACAGAAACAAAATGTTAATGTTGGGCCAATCATTGAAGCTCAAGTACATGCGAAATCGGATCCAGATGGCTGGGTTTGCGGAAATTATACAGATTGTTGTATGCCATTTGGCGCTTCAAATAACAATGATTATATGTTTAATCCTTCTACGCAATATTTTACTGTTAAATATGGTGGTCGTATCGTGGCGCAATCAGTTGTAGTTGACGGGCGGGATAATCGGGATGGTGGCGATGTGGTCATTTTGGATAACATTGAAGTTGCAAATAATTACAAAAATCTAACTCCGCTACTTTCGCGGGCTTACCAAACATTTTGGACAGAATATACGAGTAAACCGGTTAAAGTCGGAACTGGGAGCTCGGACTTAATACCTCCGGGAGGTGTATTGGAAGAAAATCACTTTAGTCCAAAAACACGACTTAGTTATTCAGACGCGACAGGATCAAGGATTTATGACTTGCCAAAAATTAAAGGTGTAGAGTCCGCGGATCAAATTATATCATTTGCCAACTTAACGGAACGAGACGCTGATTTAATAGTAAAAATGGAAGCAGAAGCGTACGCAGAGGACATGAGACAAGGGAAAGCGCATATTCTTGACATTATTAAAAAACAAAGAGAATTGGAGGTTCCTGGCGCGGCTTCCAGTTTTGTTGTTAGAAAAGGAAATGAGCCAGCAGGATATTTGCTTGTACTTCCAGAAAAATCTGAAGTCAACCATGATGAACAAGTGGCCCATATTTACGATATGGTTGTATTACCAAAATTTCAGGGTTCAAATGTGGCAAGAAAGATGATGCAACGTGTATTAGACATTGCTTCTGCTTACAATGTCTCTATTGAGGCTGAAACTCGAGCAAGCACATCGTATGCTTTGCTAATGAACAAGCGAATACAAAGATGGATAAAAAGCAACGGATTTACTCTCACTAAAAATGAAAAAATGCCTGAATATTTAGGAGGAGAAGACTTTTACTTTGTTCGCTTTGAAAATATTAAAACAGAGTAGTTGCGTTAAGAAAAGGGAGCAACGCTTGCACGCGCATGGGTGAGTTGGGGCAAACGCAATGTGATTTACTTGTGTTATCCATTGTGTGATAGCACAAACCTTTTTTTCTTTCCGCACAAATACCACAAAACCTTAACTGGAGGCACTGAGCGAGCCACGAGAGCGCCGAGCAGGCATTGTGAACGAAGTGAACGGTCAACGCGAGGTGTCTCTCGTGTGCGAGCGGGTGGACGATTTACCACGAGCGAGCGCCATAGTTCGCGAAGAAATGAAGAAATGGCGACAGAGAGATAAAAGAAAAATGATATAATACAAATTAGCCATTTTGGAATTTCTGAGCGAACCCGACCGACAAAACCATTTCCTTACCTTTCCTTTTCCGCCTAGCGGCGGGGAGTCTGGGGAGGAGCCGAACAAAAAATTGAAAGGAAATGGTTTTGATCGGGTGGTCGCCGGAGCGAATGCGGAGGCGATGGCGCGGTGAAAGTGTTGTTCGCGCGTCCCGCGAGAGCCGAGATAATAACGCGAGCTTTGCTCGCACCGCTGTTTAATTACAAATCACTTCGTGATTGTTTTTCAAAAAAGGTTCGCGCGAAGCGCGCAGTCTCACCGCCTTCGCTTCGCGAAAAACGAAGCTGCGGCGCGACGAAGTCCGCCAATAGCTGTCGCGAAAGCGAGTTTAATTTATACGCATTAACACACTAAACAGCCAACTTGTCGCGGTATTTAACTTGGCGAAAAGAAGCCAAAGGAAACGCGGATAACATTATGAGCATGGCAATTATTATTTTATGGATTATCGCCACCTTTGCCGTCGGGTCCGCGGCGGGAATCATGGGAAAGCGGTACGGCGTCGCTTATCCGATCGCCTTGGTTTCCGCCTTGGTGGTAATGGCCAATATTTTCGCGGGCAAAATCGTCCAATTCGGGCCATTTACGGCTCCCGCCGGAGTAATCGTTTTTTCCATGATTTTTTTCATCACCGATTTAATTTCGGAAAAATGGGGAAAGAGAGAAGCGCGAACGGCCGTTTGGGCCGGGTTCTTTTCCAGCTTGGTCTTGGTACTTTCCGTTTACATAGTTGTTAACTGGCAGCCCGCCGTTTTCGCGGCTGAATTTTCCGAAATGTTCGCCAAGGTTTTCGCCTTAACTCCGAGAATCGCCCTTGCCGGCTTTATCGCTTATCTCGTCTCTCAACACCACGACGTCTGGGCGTTCCATTTTTGGAAAAATAAAACAAACGGAAAGCATCTTTGGTTGAGAAACAACGCTTCCACGATAGTAAGCCAGCTCATAGACTCGGTGATATTTATTTTTATGGCATTTTACGGAATTTTTCCGATTATGCCGTTGATTCTCGGGCAATGGGCCGTAAAAACCCTGATCGCCTTGATGGACACGCCTTTTATGTACGGCACCATTTGGATTATGGACAAAACCAAACTCGCCGCGCGCGACAAAACGATAGTGTTGGAAAAATAATATTCGTGAAACAGAAAAACAACCGAAATCATTTAAAAAAGCCGTAGGCTCGTTTACGGCTTTTTTGTTTTGACGATTTGGCGAATCACCTCGCGCGCGCTTCGTAAAATATTATGGCGGCGGCAACGGCGACGTTTAACGACTCCATCTCTCCGCTCATTTTTATCTTGATGAATTTATCGGATTTTTCCCGTATTTCCTCGCTCACTCCTCCGCTTTCGCTCCCGAAAACCGCGCAGAACAATTTATTGTTTTTTAAAATATTTATATCTTCTCCGCCCTCAAGTCCGGTCGTAAACACTTTCATTTTTTCTTTGATTTTTTTAAATATTTTCAAATCTTTGTCGCGCGCGATATTCAGTTTAAATATTGAGTCCTTGGCGGCGTTAATCGTTTTGGCGTTGTACAAGTCCGCGCAACCTTCGTCCACCACGATATTTTTAAAGTTAAAAGCCAGCGCCGACCTGAATATTGTCCCCAAGTTTCCCGGGTCGCTTATATTGTTTAAATATACGACCGAAGATTTAAAATCAATTTTTTCTTTCCGCCGCGCGTAAACCGCGCAAATCCCCGAAGGAGTGTCCAGTTCGGAAAATGATTTATTCGCTTTTTCGGAAATAACATAATACTCTCCCGCTTTTTCCGAAACAGACCTCCAGCCATCGTCTTTGGAGCGCTTGTTTATGAAATTTTCCGTAACGTAAAGCGAGGAAAATTTTTCCGCCTCCAAGGAGTCTTTGATAATGTTAAAATTCTCAACAAAAAACTTGTTATGCTTTTCCCTGTATTTTTTAAGTTTTAATTTTCTCAAAAACTTTATTTTTTCATTGTCCTTGCTTGTGATTGTTTGCATAATTACGCGACTTGCACGATATTTATATTCTTTCCTTTTATCGTTATGTAACTTGACGGTTTTTCCGTCCACGATCCGCTGTTGTAATAATTGATTTTTCCGGACACGAGCTTCATCGGATTGTGGGTATGGCCGCAAAACACGTATTTGGCGTTTCGCAGGCGGGCGTAAAGAATCGCTCCTTGGGCGACCTCCTTGGATAATCGCAGCCAACTTTTACTTCTTCTTTTCAGCCAGCCGCTGAAAAAATTATTTTTCCCGTCCAGTCTGGCTATTAAATAATAAACGGAAACCGCGATACCGCTGATAAAAACATTTTTATACAAAAAACGGTCAAACTGATGGCCGTGAATCGCCAACGCTTTTTCGCCGTTAAGGTCCCATAAATAATTCCGATAAACCTTAACCCCGATAAGCCGAGTCAATAAAGTGGCGTCTCCGTCGTGATTTCCGTTTATCCAAATCACTTCGCTCGCGCGGGGCAATTTTCTTATCTTTGATAAAATCTCCCAGTGGCGGGCGCTAAGGCGTTTAAAATTTAAGCCGTCAAAAATATCGCCGACTAATAATAATTTTTTAAACTCGTATTTATTAAGCGTTGCCAGCACTTTTTCCGACCGGCAAAGTTTTGAGCCGAGATGAATATCGGATAATATCAATATGTCAATTTTTTCTTTTTTCATTTTTGCAAAACAAACGCTAAGCGCCAAGGCGGGCATATTTAGCGACAGTCCCATTTTATAATTATATTAAATTAATTTAAAGTAAAGGATTTTGAATATTTGCGGCATTTAGGCGGTAATAACGCGAATTAAACCCCCATACATTCGGGTCATTCGGATTATATTATTCGGATATTCGGATCATTCGGATACTAATTCGGGTCATTCGGATTATAAACATTCGGATTATATTTTGTGAAAACGGTGATTGAAATCCCTTTGTTCTGAATTATATCACAGAAAATTCGTTTGCAAAAATCATAAATTTGGGTTATTATTATACCATTATGAATATGGAAAAAATACGCCGAGATTTCCCGTTATTCGGAACAATGCTCAACGGCAAGGGCGTTGTTTATTTTGACAATGCCTGCCAAACGTTGCGGCCGCGGGCGGTAATTGACGCTGTCAAGGATTATTACGAAAAATATCCGGCTTGCGGCGGCCGCAGCTCCCATAAACTGGCGAACGAAGTAACAAGGAAGTGCGATGAGGCGAGAAAAACAATCGCCAAATTTATCGGAGCAAAGACAAAAGAAGAAATAATTTTTACCCGCAACACTACCGAGGGCATCAATTTGGTCGCCAATTCGCTGAAATTGAACCGTGGAGACATTGTTTTAACCACCGACAAAGAGCACAACTCAAACCTGATCCCTTGGCAAGTTTTGGCAAAGAAAAAAGGAATTATCCATAAAATAGTCCCGTCCAAACAAGACAACTCGTTTGATTTGGAAAAATTCAAGGAAATAATGGAGGAATCGCGAGGCAATATTAAATTAACGGCGATGGTTCTTACCTCCAACTTGGACGGAACAACCATACCGGCGGAAGAAATAATTAAAATCTCCCGCCAATACGGGGCCATGGTTTTGCTGGACGCCGCGCAGGCGGCGCCGCACCGAAAAATTGACGTCAACAAATTGGACGCGGACTTTATGGCTTTTTCCGGCCATAAAATGCTGGGACCTTCCGGCACCGGAGTTTTATACGGCAAATACCGGCTCTTGGAAAAACTGGAACCGTTTTTAACGGGTGGCGACACCGTGGAATATTCAACTTACGGCGGCCATAAATTTTTGCCGCCGCCGGAAAAATTTGAAGCGGGACTGCAAAACTACGCCGGCATTATCGGACTGGGCGAGGCGGTTAAATATATGGAAAAAATAGGGATGAAAAATATCGCCGCGCAAGAATACAAACTGAATAAATTTATCACCGAAGAGATGGCGGAAATTCCCGGATTAAAAATTATCGGACCTGCCGATCCCGCTTCGCGGGGAGGGATTGTTTCGTTTTATGTTGACGGCATAGACTCTCATCAAATTGCTTTAATTCTGGATGAAACGGCCAATGTGATGATTCGCTCAGGGCAACATTGCGCGCATTCATGGTTCGCTTCGCGCGGCATCGCCGGTTCGGCTCGCGTTTCGGCGTATTTCTACAACACGATTGACGACTGCCGCGTTTTCGTTCAAAATTTAAAAAAAATCATAAATGTTTTGCGTTAAATCACAACATTATCCATTTAAATCATTCCGGATTAAAATTTCACGCATTCGGCTAAAATGGCTTTT
>JALUVW010000094.1 GCA_027020105.1 Candidatus Falkowiibacteriota bacterium | reverse complement strand
GCGAACGGCTGTTCGCCCTGATTGGCGAACAAAAGTTTGCGCCAAGCAGTAAGGGGATAGCCGTTCCGGGAATAAAGACGGACATTCGTTCCGCCACCAAGGGCGAACAGCCGTTCGTCCCTACGCAATTTGCGAAAAACAATCCGGCATATCGCGGCATAAAAACAAAATACAAAAATCGTAAATCAATAAAATTTATTAACAATAAATAATATGGACAAAAAACATCAAAACCGACAAAGCTCCTGCCAATCTTGCGATCACGAAACCGGTCATAGCGGCTCATCATCCGGCCCTGCCGGCCTTAACCGAAAAAAAATTCTGACCGGAATATCCGGAGCCGCCCTCTTGCTCGCTCTGTTTTTCAGTTTTTTCCTCAACGCCGGAGAAGCCGCCCGCGCCCTTTATTATATCTCCATTTTGGCCGGCGGCTATTACGTGGTGGGCGGCGCCGCTCGGGGAATACTGAAGCAGCGATTTCTTAATATAGACTTTTTGGTGACCATAGCGGCCATCGGCGCGATATACATCAAGCAGCCGGCCGAAGCCGCGGCCGTGGTTTTCTTTTTTTCTTTGGCGGAAGTTTTTGAAGAATACGGCGTTGAACGCTCGCGCAAAGCCATAGAATCATTGGTAAAAAAATCTCCCCGATCCGCCATCCTTAAAAACGGAGAAGAAGTTCCCGTTGAGCGGGTAAAAATCAACGACATCGTCATCGCGCGTCCCGGGGACATGATTCCCGTGGATGGAGTCGTTCTTAAAGGACTGTCCTCGGTCAACGAAGCGGCCATCACCGGCGAATCGCTGCCGAAGGATAAGCGCGAAGGAAGCGCGGTATTCGCCGGCACGATTAACCAAAACGGGTACCTGGAAATCAAAACAACAAAAGAAAGCAAGGATTCCACTTTTTCCAAAATAATAGATTTGGTCGCGAAAGCGCAAAAATCGCGGGCGCCGGCGCAGGAATTCATTGATAAGTTCGCCAAATACTACACTCCGGCCATAGTCGTGGTCGCGGCGCTGATAGCCGTTGTCCCGCCCGTTTTTTTCGGAGGAGTATTCTTGGACTGGCTGTACAGGGCGCTGGTTCTTTTGGTAATCTCCTGCCCTTGCGCGCTGGTAATATCCACTCCCGTTTCCGTCGCCTCGGCAATCGGAGGCGCGTCCCGCCGCGGAGTGCTTATTAAGGGCGGAAAATACCTGGAAGCTTTGGGAAAAATCAATGTGGCGGCCTTTGATAAAACGGGAACATTGACTTTCGGCGAGCCGTACATCTCGGATATTGTCACCTTCAACGGCTTTACGGAAAAAGACGTCTTGGCGGACGCCGCCGGCATTGAAAAATTCTCATCTCACCCCTTGGCAAAAAGCATTTTGGATTTCGCGCAAAAAAAAGGCGTTACTCCCCACATTATGGCGGAATACGAAAATGTGGCCGGCAAAGGAGGAAAGGCGAATTGCTTGGTGTGCGACGACACTAAACATTGTGTCGGCAATTTTAAACTTATGGAATCAAGCGGAATTTCGGTTAAGGAAGTCGTGGAAAAAACCGAAAAACTTGAAAAAGAGGGAAAAACGATAGTTTTGGTAAGCAAGGGCGAAAAAATAATGGGCGCCATGGCGATCGCGGATAAAATAAGAGAGGAAGCGCCCGAAACGATTAAAAGGCTTAACGCGTTGGGCGCGCGGCCGGCAATGCTGACAGGAGACAATAAGTACACGGCCGGTTTTACCGCCGGGAAGCTTGGCATCAAGGAGGTGTACGCCTCCCTTTTGCCCGATGAAAAAGTAAAAAAAATTGAAGAATTGAAAAACAAATTCGGCTCCGTGGCGATGATCGGAGACGGAGTCAACGACGCTCCGTCTTTGGCAATATCAACGGTTGGCATCGCCATGGGAGCGGGAGGATCGGATGTGGCCATTGAAACGGCCGATGTCGCCCTGATGAACAATAATCTGCTTAATATCCCGTACGCCGTAAGCCTCGGCAAAAAAACATTAAAAACCATCAAGCAAAACATCGCCGCCGCCCTCGGCGTTAAGGCTATTTTCTTGTTTTTGGCCGTTTTCGGATTTGCCAACCTCGGATACGCTATCGGCGCCGATTCGGGCGTGGCCATTCTGGTAATCATAAACAGCTTGCGGCTTTTCCATAAATAACGGCAAAACGATGCTAATATACGATGCTAATATACGATGCTAATATACGATGCTAATATACGATGCTAATATACGATGCTAATATACTAATTATACTAATAATACTAATAAAATAAGTAAGCAATATTCGTATAATTAGTATAATTAGTATATTGGCATCGTGTTATTCGTATATTGGCATCGTGTTATTCGTATATTGGCATCATTTCCATTCGTATTATTAGTAAAATTCGTATATTGGCATCATTTATCCGTTCGCCGCGACCAGTCCCCAGACCTCGCCGGCGCCGTTTTCCTTCAAGACGCGGGCGCACTCGTTAAGAGTGGAGCCGGTGGTAACCACGTCGTCAACCAGTATAATATTTCTGCCGGATAAATTGCCGGAGCGCCAAGCGAAACAATTTTTAACATTGTTTTGCCTGTCTTTTTTGCTTAACTTGGTCTGCGGTCTCCCGTGCTTCACTCTGACAAGTTCGCCGACGCTCATCTCCAAATTAAAATAATCGGCAAGCTCGCGCGCGATAAGTTCCGCTTGATTAAATCCGCGCCAACGCTCGCGCCGCGGATGCAGAGGAACGCCAAGAATCAACGCGCTTCTCGGCGTTCCTTGCGGCGAGCTCGCGGCAAATTCTTTGCCAAAAAGAGGAACACGCTTGGAACG
>JALUVW010000093.1 GCA_027020105.1 Candidatus Falkowiibacteriota bacterium | reverse complement strand
GAGCGCTTACCACGATTTCCGCCAGCCCCGAATCATCGTCAAACCGATTAACTTGCTCCGCGATCGCCTTGGTCGTAATTCCGTAATAAACGCCGGAACCGGTGTTTTTGGCCGTCTCCTCTTTGATAAACTCGTCTGCCCATTTTTTCATTTTCGCGCTCATAAATATCTTTAAGTCTTTAATGTTGCCGTAATTGGCCTGATTGGAATAACTGCCGAATCTTTCCGCGAACGACGCGGCCATCCGCTTTAAATCTTCTTCGGTCACTTTTCCGGATAAGCTTCGCTTTTTTATGTTGATAACGGCCCTTTGGGGGGAAGCTTCATCCGGCTGGCTCGGCAATCGTCCCGACACTTCCCCGATCGGCGCTTCACTGTCGGAAGTTTCGCTTTTTCGCGTTAAATCCACGGAAGAAAAATCATAAAAAAACATAAAATAAATAAATCCGACAAGCGCGACAAGCCCGATAACAACTATTAAGATGCCGATATATTTTTTATTGTCCATAGGATTGACGCTCGGTCGCCGTGGCGCTTGAAAGCCATGCGCCCCGAGCGACTAAGCCATGATTTATATTTCTATGTCATCCACTCCGCCGTCATCCACTTGTCCGTTCTCCTTGATGCTGGCGGCGAACTCTTTTTTGGCCTCCTCAATTTCCAACAACTGCCTCGGATCCGAAGTTATGATTTGGTCTTCCGTGTAGGACGCGACTATTTTTATGGCCACATGCTTGTTGCCCGCGAAAAAAATTCCTTCGCCCACGCCCGACTCCAATAAAAGGTATTTTTCTCCTTCGGTCAACACAAAGGTTTTCTGCACCAAATCAATGGACGCGGGCGACTGTTTTAACAATAATTGCAGCGAAGAATTGGTAACGATGGCTTGCCCGTACGGAGAAGTCAAAAAATCGTTCACGTCTTGGGTAATCGTCGTTACTCCCAAATAGTATTTGCGGCAACGTTTAACAAGCGCGAAAATAAACTTGGCGCTGTCTTCGTGCTGCATCATCCACCATGCCTCGTCAATAACAAGAATTCTCCTCTTCATCTCTCCCCGCACCACGTTCCAAATATGATTGATAATCGTATAAATGGCAATCGGCCTTAATTCGTCTTCCAGATCGCGCACCGAAAAACAAATAAGGTGATTGTCCATTTTGACGTTGGTCGGGCTGTTAAACAATCCCGCGAACGTTCCTTGGGTGTATTTGCGGATTCTTAAAGCCAAATCGGCTCCGCCTTCCGTGCCCTCCAAAATGTCTTGAAAATCCTGCATAATGGGCGGCTCGGCCTTTGACAAATCGCTGTCCGGAGTAATGTCTTTTTTGTAATAAGTGTCAAGCAGCGCCCGATCAATGATTGAATCTTCTTCATTGGTTAATTTTCCCAGCATTAAGCGAATCAGCCCTTTGACGGTGATAACCGCCCCCCTGATAATATCCTCGGCCTTTGACTCGCCGCTGATTGAACGCTGTAAATCAAAAGGGTTGATTTTGTTTTCGCTCGCCAATGATATGTTTATGTAGGTTCCGCCCACCGCGTCCGACAAATGCTTATACTCCCGCTCCGGATCAATTATTATCACTTCCACGCCCATCATAATGGAACGGACAATTTCCAATTTTATGGCGTAACTTTTTCCGGCGCCGGAAGTGGCGAAAACAACCGTGTTGGCGTTTTGCAAACTGAAACGGTCAAACAAAATCAAACTGTTGTTGTGTCTGTTTATGCCGTAGAGAATTCCGTTGTCGCTTGTCAATTCCGATGAAATAAACGGAAAGGACGAGGCGACCGGAGATGAATTCATATTGAACACTATGTACAGCTCGTCGTTTCCGAGGGGAAGAGTGGAATTAAACCCTTGTTCCGCTTGAAAAAAAACTCTCTTGGAGTAAACCAAGCGCGAGCCGAAAATATTCTCCACCTCGTCGGTCAGCCGATCCAACTCCTCCAAATCATCGGCGTAAAGCGTCACGTACAGCGCGAATTGAAAAAATTTCTCCGTGCCTTGCGTCAAGGCGTCGCGCAAGGCTTCAATGTCCCGCAGCGCGGTTTCGCGAATCGGGTCGCGCGCCGCGCCCTTTTCCGCGTCGGCGATAATTTGAGCGTCCAGAACCCCGACTTTGTTTTTTAACTGTTTTAATATTATGGCGCTTTCCACCGGATAAAAAAACATAGCGATGTCAAAAGTTGAATTCAGGTTGATAATCGGCGAAAACCAGCCGATGCTGATATAGCGCGGATAATTGATGACAAAAACCGTTCTCACGTATTTGCCGCCAAGCCGCAAATACTTGGGGTTAACCTGCATGGCGGCCGGAGCGATTAAGTCGTTAATGGATACCGCGCCGCGGCGATACGCTTTCTCCTCTTCAATCACCTCGCGAACCGCGCGCGCGTCCGCTTCTTCGGCGGCCGCCCGCCGCTTCGCGGACGCCTCGCCTTTTTCGTCCGGCTTTTCTTCTTTTTTCAGTTTCCCTATATTAAACATATTAAAAATTTCTAAATTATAATTTCAGATAAATATTATAATGTCTAATGCCAAAATGCCTAAAATTAAATATGATAACTTATATAATTTACAATCCGGGCGTTTGACCTTGTTCCGTTGTCCTTAATTCATGGACGTCGGCCAATTTTTGGTTATTTGATGTTACGGGATTATACGTGTTATAAAACAATTCAATCAAGCCTTGGGTGTCAAGCTGGGTGGCGCTGATTCCCATGGAAGATAATCCGGAAATAATGCCGTCCACGCGGCGGGTCAGCTTGGCGCGGCGGCGAGCGAAAACTTCTTCTTTCATCTTAACCAACGAAGCGGGCCTGAAAACCTCCATAACGGAAGAAAAGAATCCTTTATGCTTGTCGGACAGCGGATTGTACGGAACCACCACATAGAACCGCTTGCTCATAATTTTTCCCATGGAAATCAGCTCTTCAATATACTGAATGTATTCGGCCGTCTGCATTTTCAACAATTCGTTGGTCTGCTCTCTTTCTTTCTGTCTTAAGCCGCTGATATAATTTTTGATGTCCAGTTCCCTGGACTGAATGACAATCTGCAAGGTGTGGTCAATATTGTTCAAAAAACTGACGTAAGCGGAAATTATGGCGTTTTGCTCGTCCTCGCTTTTCAGGGCGAAGTTAATGCTGGACACCAAAATAACCGCCCGCAAAGTGCCGTCGCGCATCACCACGGTGTCTTCCCTTATTTCAAGAATATCCAAATATTGCTGGGTGGAAGCCGATATTTTATTTTTCGCCAATTTATCCGGTCTGGACATAATGTTTACAAAAATTAAAATTTAAAAATCAAAAATCAAAATGACAATTTAAAATGTAAAATTATTTTTTGCCTTTTAATGTTAAAATGCTTGATGCTAAAATATTGGCTATTTCCGTTAATTCTTTTAACAGCCAATTTAATTTTTCTTCATGACCCTTACCGGTATCCCTTAATAACGCCAGCCAGACCTTAGATTCATTGGCTGATTTTAGGGAATGGGTAAAAAAATTAATAAAGTCCTTTTTAGAACTGGCTGAATTTGCTTCAATATAATTTGCCAGTACGCTTGTTCCGCTTCTTAATAGTTGTTTTCCCATAATATCGCAAACTGAATCTTTCGGCAATTTATCAATAAACTTAATTAATTTCAAAACCCAATTGTACAATCTTTTCTTGAATTCATTTTTAAACTTTGCATTGTCATTTTCCATTTTGATTTTTGATTTTTGATTTTTAATTATACGGTCTTTATCTCTGTTCCGCTACCTGTCGCTTCCCCCTTATACGCTCCGCCGGTATCCACGATTAAAGACAGTTCCGCCAGCCGGGAAGTGGAGTGCCGTTTGGCCGGCGGACGAAAAAACTCCGCTTCTTTTTTCGTTTTTTCTTTTCCGGAATCAACGCGGACAACGGATACGGCGGCGTTGTTCCAAACTCTCAACCTTGACCTTTTCGCGGTTTGAATAATGTTTAAAATGAAAAAATGAAACGGCCGGCCGTTAATTTTGGTAAAAGCGAACAGTCCCACCATAATCAAAATAAAAACGGATGCCGTGATAAACAGGGAAAAATCAAAAAACTTATAGCTAATCGCCCCGGCTATAACCCCGACAAGCATAATAATAAACTGCCTAACGGTAATGGGGCCGATAATTTTGGCTTCCACGTCAATAAATTGCGGAACGGTAAACTGTTGCATAAAATTATACGGAATTCGCGAATATGTCCGAACGCTCCAAATTGTTTGAATTATTCAAACAATAGTTCGCGTTAAAACCATTCGGGGCATTCGGACACTAATTCGGGGCATTCGGACACTAATTCGGGGCATTCGGACACTAATTCGGGGCATTCGGATTATATTTATTAAAATCGCAGTTCCTTGTTTAGCTTGATTATAGCTTCAAATTCCCGGTTGTTCAAATAGTCCTTGCCGGCGGATTTCCTTTCTTCCATTATAGCATCAATCGGCTTTTTATGGCTAATGCCGGCCGCTCCCATCTTTAAATAAAGGCGGTTAACCGGACTTAGCCGCCACGCTTTAATGCCGGCCGCTCTTTTGCTGTACTCGTCGTCAAGCAAAGAGATTTTCTCCTTTATCTTTTCCGCCGCTTTAAAGGGATCGTCGTCAAGACGGCGAAAATCAATCAGCCGCATATACCGCAATTCATCAATCGGCCCCATTATTTTGGGCCGTGTTTTAACATCCTCCATTTTAATCTTTCCCCTTCGGCCCGGCTCGGCGAAAACGCCGGATTGCCGGCTTGGCGCGGACGGCTCTTCCGATGGCTTGGGATCGGAGGCGGAATCCGCTTTTTCTTTTTTGTAAAATTTTCGCAATATGCTCGCCCCCGGTTTCCTGAAATTTTTATCTTGTTTCGCGCCCGGCCGGGCGTCCGCGCGTTTATCCGACATTTCCTTTCGCGCCTCCGCCGCGCCCTTTTTGACAATGCTCGGCGCCGGAGGCGCCAACTCGCGCGCCGTGTCCAATTTTGCCAACGGCTTTTTAATGTTGCTGTTTGCCGCGAAATCGTATCCGACATCTCCGATGCCGACATTTTTTTCGGAATCAGGCGTCTCGGACCCGACGCCGGAAACCAAATCTTCCTCCACGCTGATTTTCTTTGGTTTTTTCACGCTGATGTCTTTGTCCGAGCTTTTTAAGCTCCCGTCCGCGATTGACAAAATATTGTCGGCCGACTCAATGTCAATGCCCAAGCCTCCGGACTCAATCGGCTTTACAAGCGTTTGCTTCGTGTCAATCCTGTCTCTTACGCCGCGGAGATAAATTTTTAAAATCCGCTTAAACCTCTCGGCAAGCTCTTGGCTGCCGAAGCTAATACGCGCCTTGCCGATAATTTGTTCTATGTTTTTTTCCGCTTCGGCCGACCGGGAAGAGTCTTTCGCGTAATCGCCAACCTTTTTTGCCAGCTCGCCGATTTCTTTCTCGTCTTCCCGGGAAAAAAAGAAATCGGAATGCTCCTCGGACGGCGACGGCAACGCTCGTTTCGTGGCCGCGGCCGCCGGTCGGCCGCCGCCTTCGCGGCTCGCGGAAGCAAGCCCTTTTTCCGTCTTCCACTCCGGCCCCAAGTAATCGGCCACGGCGGCAAAAACCTTCTCTTTTAACTCGTCCGCCAATTTTTCGCTTTCTTCCTCGCTCAATTTGAATTCCTCCATAAAATGCCCGACCACATCGTCAATGTCTTTCACCATCACTTTCATAACCGTTGCCGCCAAACTGACTCCGTATTTTTTTTCAATCTCCTCAATGGCGGCAATCACGGCCGGAGCGGACATCTTGTCCCGCAACTCCTTCGGCAATTTGTTGTATTTTCGCAAATAATCAAGCATTTTAATTTGAAGCGTTAAATTCAAAATTTGGGCTTTAAAAATATTCTAAATTCCGAATTCTGAACTCGTTTTAATGTCCTCGCCGATTTGTTTTTTTAGCTCCTCAACGTCTTTAAACTTCTTTACGTTCCTAATCTTTTTAACTACCTTTATTATAACATTTTCGGGGCAAACTTCCAAATTAAAGTCAACAAGGTGCGCTTCCGCGGACAATCCCTTGCCAAACGTTTTTTTACGCCCAAAATGCAAAAGCCCTTTATGTTTTTTTCCGCCGATTACGACGCCAACCAAATAAACCCCGTAATCCATATTGAAATTTACGGGGTCCAAATTGATTGTCGGGTATCCGATTTTTTTCCCTCTGCCTTCGCCTCTTACGACTTTCGCTTTAAAAATCAACATAACGGGAACGTCAAATTATTTTATTTTCTTTAATTCCGCCGCCAATTCCACGAAAGCCATTGCCGCTTCACGGCCCTTGTTGCCTTTGTTGTTTCCCGATCTTTCTCGCGCTTGCTTAATGTTATGGGCGGTAATAACTCCAAAGGTAATCGGCAAATCATAGTCAAGCGAAACCCTTATTATTCCGTCCGTAACCGCTTTGGAAACATATTCAAAATGGGCCGTTTGTCCCTTAATGACCGCTCCGACGGTTATTACGCCGTCAAATTTTTTTGATTGGGCCAATCTCCGGCAAAGTATCGGAATTTCAAAAGATCCCGGAACTTGAAAAACTTCAATATTCTTGTCTTGAACGCCCGATTCTTTCAGCGCCTTAAGCGCGCCGCCGAGCAAACCATCGGTAATCTTCTCGTTAAACCGCGCTTGAACCACCGCTATTTTCAAATTCTTTCCGCTTAATTTTTTAAATTTATTATTTTTCATTGAAACTTTTAATTTTGGATTTAAATCGTCATTTTGCGTTTTAATTTTTGATTTTCGCGTTTATTATGTACCTCGCCATCATATCAACTTCAATATTAACTTTATCTCCTTTTTTTAATTTTGATAAATTCGTGTTTTCCAACGTATGCGTTATCAAACAAACCTTAAACCAGTCCTTCCCCGCGCCGGAAACGGTTAAGCTGACTCCGTTAACCGCGACCGACCCTTTGCGCGCCAAATACTTAACCAATTCCTTCGGGACTTTTATCGCCAAGCTCTTGAATTCTCCTTCGTTGGTTGCTTTTCCGACGACGCCCGTTCCGTCAATATGTCCCATTACAAAATGTCCGTCCAGTCTTTCTCCTATTTTTAAAGCCGGCTCCAAATTAACCAAGTCGCCGATTTTAGAATCTTTAAACTTCGTTACTCGCGATGTTTCCGGCATTAATTCAACCGTAAAACCGTCTTTTGTTTTTTTAATGACGGTTAAGCACGCCCCGTCGCAAGAAACGCTGCCGCCGATTTTAACGCCGTTTGAAAAATTATTTACTTTAATTGTAAGATAAATTTTATTTTTTTCCCTGTTGATTTTTTTAATTTTTCCTGTTTTATTGATTATTCCCGTAAACATAATAATATTTAAGCCGAAGCGCGAAACGAACGAGCGGACGGAACGCCGGAGCGAAAGCGAGGGCGGCCCGTCCGCTTCTTTATTTATTCCCCAAAATCGGACATGGTTTACACTCTTTCCTTGGTATACGCTTTAATGACGGTAAAACAATAAAACGCCCGCTTTGCAAACTTTATGACTTTTCACTTTCCAGCTTCTTTATCTCCTCCTCCACGACCTTTCTTTCCAAGCTGCCGACAGGATACCGCTCCGACATTTCTCGCAATTCCTCCAATCTTTTTTCCTCTTCCGTTTTCGGCGTTCCGACCGTTCTGGCCTTTTCTTTGCCGGATTCTATGTCAAAAAACCGCCCGTCTTTCAAAATATAGGTCTTGCCGTCAATGTCTTTAACCAAAATATTGTCCTCATTGCCGTCCATTCTCAATGACGATCTCTTTAAATACTCGTACAAGCCGATTAATTCTTTAATCCACAGCTTTTCCTCCTCGTTTAAAGCTAAAAAATTTTTATTGCCGATGAAATATTTGCTTTGCTCCAAGTTATTCTTCGCGCCCGTTCCCAAGGATTGATTATAATTGCTAATCCACGCCGATATCGTCGGAGATACTTGCCTGCCGTTTAAGTCAATCCTCTTGCTTGTTATCTCCTCTTTGTTGTCCATCACCGCTTTGGTTAATGTCTTCTTAAAATCGTCCCTGTCCGGGAGCGGAATCAAAGAAATCCTGCTTTTTATCTTTTCAAGCAAGTCAACATAGTCCATTTTTATGCCCAAAACCAGATGATGCTTAAAAAGATCAACCACTTCTTCCTCGGAGACGCTTGTCAACAACACGAATTTTATCTTATTTATCAACTGCCGATAGATTTCCCGCTTGTCGCCGTCTATTCGCTCTTTGTGTTCTTTAACCGCTTTACGCAAAGGAGTCAAAATTTTAAAAGCGGCGTTTACGTCGTTAAACCGCTCTATGTCGTCAACCCTGTCCATTAATTCCGCCAAAAACTCGTCATTATTTAATTTTTCCAAGGTATAAGTGTTCATAATCTTAAATTAGGCTTCTTTTTTTGATTTTTCCTCAAGCTCGTTTATCTTGTTGTGAAGTTGGGACGCTTTTATGCCGCTTTTCGCCGTTTTTAATTCTTCTTTGAGCTTTGATAATTCCGTCTCCGCCGCTTCCCCCGCCTCCTCCGTTTTGCGCTTTGCCTCGCCGCCGCTCGCGTAATACTCCTTAAATTCATCAACAACCTTCCTGAATTCCTTCGCCTCCTCCGCTCCCAACCTGGCTTCATTGATCACATCCTGAACTTGAGCGTCGTTCATATCCGCGAACACTTTGGCGAAACGAGTTTGATAATTTCCTTTTTTGATTTCGGCAAACTTGCCCTTGTCCCTGGCGATGTCTATGGCCGTGTCTATTCCGCCCAAACTCAATTTTGTGCTGCCGTCATCCATAATGTCAACCAAGGTGTCATTATGCGTGGTTCTCGCGAATCCTTGAGAAAACCTTTCTTTTCTTTTCGCTTTTTCCGTGCTTCTTTTTATCTTGTACGCGTTCTCAAACGCTTCTTCCATTTTGTCTTCAGGCACCTCAAACGCCTTTTGCGCTATAAGCTCGTTTTTACCCGTGGCAAGATTAAGTCTGCCGTGCCCGATAAGCTTATAGTTGCCCGCGGCCTCCGCCCTCTTGCTCATTTCTTCGGCCACATCACCCGCGTCTTCCTTAAACTCATCTTTCAAGAACTTTTGAATTCCTTTGAAGTCATAATCTTTACCCATTGTGCTAAACAAAGTGTTGACTCCGTTTATATCCACAAGATGCTGGAAATAAGCTTTTTTCTTGTCTTTGTTTTGTTCTTGCATATATGCCTGCACCAACTCGTCTTCCGTCAGGTTGTATTTTGTAATCTCATTAAAATGCTCATACACCCTGGCGTTCTTATCATACTTCGCCCTTCTGTTGTCGGGCAATTTCATTTTTTGCGTGGCTATAACTCGCTTTTGCTTCTTTATGTTGTCTTTATGCGCCTGAATTTTCTTTTCCAGCTCTTCTCTTTTACCTTGGTCCGTTTCTTGTTCAAGCTGAGCTTGCAGCGCGCCAACGGCGTCATCGCTTTTGGTTAATGACATTTGAGCTTCTTTTATTTTTTTCCTCGCGTCCGCCCGCTGCTTCGCGGCAATTCCCGGAATCAATGATTTAATTTTTTCGCCCTTGGTGCCGCCCTGCAATGTCATGGCGCGGTCAAACCTGTCATGCCAAGCGCCCGACAGCCCCGATTCGTATTCTCTCATCTTCTCCGCCTTTCTCGCCTTCCATCCTTCGGCTATCATTCTGTAATTTAAAGATTTGGGGCGAAAATTCTCGTCTGTTTTGCCAAAAATCTTTTTCTGCGCCTTCATTTGCAGAGTATCCAGCCCCCTGCCGGCGGCGAAAAGTCCCGTCTTCGCGCCCTTGCCGGCCAAAGCGGGCGCGAAACCGCCGACATTCCTCGCCCAGACCATTCCTTTCCCCGCCATACTCCCGGCCGCTCCGCCGATCTGTTGGGTTACCATCAGTCCGCCGATAAGAAGGCCTATTGTTATAATGTACGTTTGAAGATTGCCTTCGCAAAAAAACGCGTTTATGCCGGCGCACGTTTCGTTCGTCTGGGTAAATGTTCCCAACGCCTTTGAAGATTTATCAACCGTGATTAGCGCCAACCAAATAAAAAACGCCAAAAGAGGCCCTATCACGACTTGCTTGATAAAATCATCCCAAATCCTTCCGACATATTTTTGTATCGGCGGAAAAGCGAATCCCAAAAACACGAGAGGCGATAAAATGGTGTAAATCCAAAGCAACACCACGCGCATAATCAAAACGCCCAAGATAACCGATACGACGATCAGGGTAATTATCATAGCCAAAAGCCCGGCAATAAAAGCTCCCGCGACGGAAAAATTGCTGATTTTTTCGTCTCCCAATGTTTTTATGCTCTGATAGTTTTGTATATTAAACAAGCTTATTAAATTGGCCGCGCCAACCCGTCCGAAGCCATTGACGAACGTGAGCATTATCACTTGAGAAAAGTCTATAATAATTCCAAAAACAGTTTTGGAAAAATTTATCAAGACCGCCATTATTAAAAGCTTGGGCAGAGTCCTTTTCGCGTTATAGCTCTCAATTCGCAGAATCGTGGCAAAGGCGATGACAAGCAGGATTAAAACAAAAAACATATTGACCAGATCCCTGACAATCACCCAGCCAACCTTGACCGCGTCAACATTGATAATATTGTTAAACTCGGCCACGTTTACCAAAATTTTAATAAGCGCCGTTAATATCAATCCGATTATCATGGATATTATGGAAGTTATCCATCCGATTAATGTCGCTACCGCAAGTCCGACAGTACCGCTTATCACATCCGAAGTATCCGCGGTTTGCGCGCCGACAATACCGACGCCCGCCAATAGCGCCAAAACGAAACAAGTGAAAATCACCAAAAAAACGGTGTTTTTCTTTTTTAAAATTTTATTTTTCACAAAATCAATCATTCTAAAAGCAAACAAATTAACTAAATAACGTTTTTATCGCCATAACGGCTTCCCAGCCAAGCGAGCCTATGGCATCCCAAACCCATTTTATTTTCTCCCAAAGCCCTGCGCCCATAAAGCTCACTATTATAGAAAAAATCGTGAGTATTGATAAAATAATAAACAAAACCATTAAATCCAAAAACAACAACCCCATCACCTCCACAATTCCAATCCCCTTGCCGGTGATTTTGCCGGCGTCGCCGGCCATGGCTGACACTTTCTTGGGCAGCCATTCCTCTCCCAGCTTACAGAACAGCTTTTCGCCTAAAACCCAGCGCATAAATACATGGATATTTATATAAATCAAAGAAAGGCCGAAGCTGGGAATTATCGCGAGCCATGCCGAGCGCAGAGCGTGATTGGTTCCCATTTTCATCGGATTCGTCACCTTCTCCTTTAACTTGTCCTTCGCCTTCTGCTTCAAATCCATCGCCCGCCGCGCCGCTATCACTCTTTCCCTTAAAGTCCGCGGCTGTTCCGCTCCGCCATCGGCGTTATCGGCGGTCCCTTGCTTTTTCTGCCGCATCTCCCGCTCCGCGTATTTTTCCTGCGCCGGACCGGCCAAATTCGGATTATTTAACAATATATCATCAATATTTGACATAAATTACTCTCCCCGCCGAGCCATACCTTAAAAACTGCGCGATTCCCGATGTCCGCGGCGGGGTTGCGCGCTTAAGAAATTACGCGCGAATTCAAAAAAATCAAATCATTATAATCCCGTATTGCGCGCGAGAACGTCGGGCCGGCTTCGCGACGCGCGTTATTTTTCCGTCGCCACGACCCATCCGGCGAAATACTCCAAATTACCGCAATCATTAATGGCGGATCCGTTGCTGCACCATCCCCAATTATCTTTTATGACGATGCCGGGGCGGGCCACGCAGCAGTCGCCGGCGGCGCAAACATAGCCGCTGCCGACTCCGTCGTAATTTACCGCTTCTTCGCCGGCGGCGCCGCAATAAACCGTGTTTTCTTTATTGTCCGCCGTTTGGTCAACTATGTTTTTCGCCTTCATATCCCAATAATTGTATAAATGATAAAGCGTGTGCGGATTGTCTTCATTGGGCCTGTCGCGCATCTCCACTCCGGTGGCCGAGGTGGATTCGTTGTCCCCCCAATCAACATAATACATAACCATTGGAAATTGCTGGCTGTCAAGCGCGCTGTTAAAGGTTAGTTTGGCGAAACCGTTGCCGTAAATGGGCGTATTGTCCGTGGTGCCGTTCATTCTTATGTTTTGAATCTTCGGAGGAATGGCGCAATAATCGTCGGTTGAAGTTTCCCGCGCGTCTCCGTCGCAAATTATCTCCGGCGGGCCCCATGTTCCTTCCGTTTCCACGTAATGGCCGCCGACGCCGTCCCAATCCCAAACGCGGTAACCTTGGGCGAAAAGACGCTTGACCAAATCAACGCCGTTTATGTTCGTGTCTTGCGAATAATACTTATACGGAAGAGGCACGTCATCGTTGAATTCAACGATGTATTTGCAGTTGTCGGTATCGGCGTCAACGCATTGATAGACGAATCCCGCTCTCGCTTCGCCGGATTCTTCCGCCTTGACTTGCAATCGTTGATTGCCGAGCGTCGCCGGTATTTCAGGATCATCCGGCACTCCGTCCCATTCATAAGGATTATTAACCGGATCCGGCGGGCTGACCGATCCGAACGGAGCGTC
>JALUVW010000092.1 GCA_027020105.1 Candidatus Falkowiibacteriota bacterium | reverse complement strand
GAAAATATGTATGTCTATACTCATATTTTCTTTCCGCTTGTCCGGCCAAACTGTAATAAACCGGAATCTTGCCCGCGTATCCGGCGCCTTCCTCAACGCCGTCGCCCTTGACTTTGTCAACCGGCCACCACAAAAGGCAGGCGTTGGACGAGCCGGGGTAGCTGTCATATTCAAGGCAGTATCCCGGCCAACCCTTTCTTCTGATGCCGGAATCGTCAAGATAATCGCAAGACAGCGAGTCGTCTTCCGGGTAAAGACGGCAAGATTGAGGAGTATGCCAATTTTTTCTGGAATTAAGCGCCGGCCTTATTTTAATATCGTCAACATAGAAATTGCCAACGGAACCGCCGCCGGAATAAAGCGTAACCTTTATTCTGGAAACATCATTCACGGTCGTAAACAAGCCCAACTCAAACCCCCACCCGTTTCCGCTTGACTTGGTTATGATGTCGTTGGTCCGAATCGGAATGTCGCTAACGCTGTTGAATTGCTCAACCCTTACTTTCGCCGATCCGGATGACATATTAATCGTGTTGATATAGGCGGTTAAAATATAATCCACGCCGCTTACCGCGTCGGCGTATTCGGAGGTAAGCTTGACATCCGCGCCGACTTTAACGAAATTCCTGCCTTCCGGCGCGTAGTCAACGCCTTCGGTTTGGGCCGCCACCGGATTATCAATAACGCTAAACTTGCTCGCGTCCCATTCATTTCCTTCCCAGCCCCAACCGGACGGGTATCCGTCCGAATTAGCCGATTCAAAATTGCCGTTCGGCAAATCAATCACTCCTCCCTTTTGCTCCATTTCTCCCAAAGGATAATCGCCTTTCATATTGTTGTAAGCCACCCCTTTCAGTCCGACCTTGCTGTATCCCGTCGTGTTGTCGTATCGAGAAAAGTCTCCGGGAATATACGCTTCTTGGTCTATTTTGTCTTCCAGTACAAAATTGGCGCAATTACCGTTATCATCAACCCGATCGCATAAGCCGATGTCAAAGCAAATATTTTCTTCCTTGCCGTTATCGCCCTTAACCGCCACGATACTGCGGCAATCAAGCCATTTGCCGCACACTCTGTCCGGGCTGACCTTCAAAAGCGTGTTGGAATTATTTTGTTCCGGAGACGCTCCCGATGACGGCGGAACGCCGGCGCCGTCGTTATAAGTCAAATCGGCGTCCCATATCAAGCCGGCCTTATCGCCTCCGTCCTGCGCCCTCTCGTTAAACAAAACGCATCCGTCCTCAAAATTAACAATGCCGTTGCACGATTCTTTATCCAATTCGCCTTTGATTTGATAATCAATAACCGCTTTTTTAAGCCCGATTTCACTGTTGTTGCCCGAGCCGCTGTCGGCGGCATTGCCGGCGACAACGAACGCTTTGTAATTCTGAATGTTGGCGGCGGTATAAAACATCGCGCTTGCCATTTTTCCGTCTGTTGAGGATACGGACAATGAATCGGTCAAATCCGATAAGTCGTTGGACTCCGCGTCAAACGCGTATAACTGGGAAACGGCGTCTCCATTGCCGTCAACAACCTTGACCGTGGCGGTGTTTTCCCCGAAAACGGATAAAATGTAAAGCGTGTTCGCTTTTAAGTCCACGCTCTGCTCGCCGTCCGTAGCGGCGCTCCATTCGTCGGCCACGCCGTCCGCGTCAACATCTTGAGAAAAATCGGCGTTAAACAAAATATTCATCGCGAATCTGGAAACCGGATCAATATACTCGGAGCATCCCGACGATGAGGCGGGGCAAAGTCCGGCCCAGTATTCGCCTATTTTCTCGGTCGGCTGCGGAACCTGTCCGCCGACTCCGCCATAACCGAATGTCTTGAGCGAATCGGTCGGACATTTATAATCATTTTCATCCGTAACGCACGCGGCGCCGCCGGAGCAATCGTTGTCGCTCAAGCAAACGGATGTTTCCGAATCGGAATCAATGACGCCGTTGCCGTTGTCGTCGCATTTTTTCACCTTGCTCTTGTACCAGCCCCAGCTGTCCGACGCCACGCCGGCGGCCTGCCGCCATTCGCAAGTTTGAGCGCCCGGATCTTTGAAATAAGCCGATCCGTCGTCGCTCGTCCATTCTTCGCATCCGGCTTCGCCGGAATAACATAAAGCGTTATTGTAATTGTCCGGATCGTCTTTCAAATAAACATCCTTAAACAAAGTGGTGTTCTCGTATTCGTAAGGACTGCCGAGCCGGCGGCATCCTTTGGCTTCCGCGCCGCATTCTTTGTCCCGGTCATAAACCGCGTAAATATGTTTGTCGGGCGGCACGATTACTTCGCTGTCATCGCCGGAATTAAATGTCGCGCCGTTATAGTCGCTGTAATTTTGGGTATCAATCATCATTTCGCATCCCACCGCCGATTCTTGGCATAATTGGCTGAAACCGCGCAAATTATGCGTATTGCCGTCCCTGTCTTCATATTGGTCGCATCCTAAGTTGTAAAGCGCGCCCACGGGTTCGCCGTAAATGTCTCGGAAACAGGAATCCGGAATGTCCCATGAGTTTTTTATCAAATAATAATTATCGTTGATTCTCGTCAATTTAATGTTATCAATATAGAAATCGGCGCCTCCCTCTATGACCAAACTTTCGTTGCCGCTTGCCTTGTAGTCTATTTGGGTCAGGTTTAATCGGTAAATGCCCCAA
The DNA here is from genome assembly GCA_027020105.1 of Candidatus Falkowiibacteriota bacterium. GTDB lineage: Bacteria > Patescibacteriota > Patescibacteriia > Patescibacteriales > SZUA-104 > SZUA-104. The sequence goes on along the minus strand of JALUVW010000092.1, from coordinate 3,521 downwards.
TCGCCGGCAACCAAATCCGCCCGGCCGGTAAACACGCTGCTGTTGACGCCGTCATCAATCTTGACGGTTAAGGAGGTGTTTGCCGAATCGGCTTTGGCGATGAAGCTTATGGCGTAAGAACTGTTTTCGTTGATTAAGTTTTTCAATGTCGTGCTGGCCGAATAACTTCCGCCTCTTACGTACAAAGAATTTCCGCCCACCGTCAACGCTTCATTGCTTATTTCGGCGATAGAGCCGCCGATGCCGCTCCAACCCTGGGAACTGCCCTCAAAATCGTTGTTTAAAATATCAATCGTATTGTTCCCCGTGTTTCCCGCGTATTCGCGGCAGCCGACGGATGATCGGGAACAAGTTTGCCCTTCTCCGGGGATCGCGTTATAAACGCACGCGAACTGGTCCGTGTCCCATACTCCGCCCGCCTTGCAAGAATAGCAAACCGCCTCGGCGTCGTCCCAGCACCGGCTGTCGCCATCCGCGGACAAGTCGCCGCATAAGTCCCCGTCGCCGCAATCTCCTCGGCTGGTGATCTCGGGGTCAATATTTTTTTCCGTCCGCCGATACGGATGGCAGTTGTCCGAACAAGTGATGGAGCGGCTCATTAAGTGATAGAATATTTCTCCGTTGCTGTTGTAAAATTGGCGGCAGTCGGGATTATAGGCGGGATCAGACGGATCCAAATTATAAATATCTTCCGTGCATTCCGATGAATCGTCTTCCGTCACCGCCGGCTCGTCAACGCCGGCTCGCGCCTGCAGCTGAAAGCTTCTTAACTGATACCCCGACTCGTCCGACCCTTCCCACGAATAAAATCCGGAACAATTGGCGGCCGCGTCGTCCGGCTTAACGCACTGTTTTAAGCTGACATAATATTCCCGCCCTTCTCCGCCTTCTTTGACCGTGTCCAAATTGGTAAACTCATCGCATCCGGCGGAAAGCGAACCGCAGGTTTTCGCCCTTGACGGTATAAAATAAGCGTCCCGCAATGAATCAAAAACGGTTTCTTTTTGGATGTAAGTGTCGTAGCCGACGCATTCGGCCGGACAATAATCCTCGGCAAGCGCTTTGGCCGGCACGCTCATCCCGCTCGCTCTTGAAGTGTATTGTTCGCATCCGACTTCGTCTTGATTGCATTTTCTCGCGAAATTTTCGCATTCCGCCGGCGCGTCGTCCGCGAGCCGATAATCCGAACCGGCCTCCACGTAGCAAACATCCTCCATATAATCCGGTATCAATTTTTCATAAACAAGCCCTTGCTCGCGATAATCGCCGTAAGCCGTTCCGTTTCCTCTTTCCAGCTTAACCGCGTCTATAAAATATTCTTTGTTCGGGGCGCTGCCCCAAAAATAAATTGTCGGCTTGGACACATCCAAAACGCAAGTCTTGGAATATCTTTTCCACTCCGCCGTCGGCGTAACGGTAAAGGACAGACAGCTATTGTCTCCGGAGCCGGACTGATTGGAAAAGGTAATCTTAAAATTACCCGGCGACGACCCCTTCTTGGCGTAAAAGCTGATGGTGTACGGTTCGCCGACCAACAGCCTGTCCGTTTCTATTCTCGCGGATATGCCTCCGTAATTACTGCCTCCGATTATCGTGCCGCTGACAATTCGCTGGGACTTGGCGCCCACGGCGGCGTCATCCGACAATTCCCACACGAGATCGGAGTGATATTCTCTCCAGCCGTCCCCGATACCGTCATTGTCGCTGTCCGTTTCAAAATTTGAGCCCGCGATTAAATTGGCGCCGGTTCCGGCTTTGGTCCTGATAAACTCGCGGCAACCCTCTTCCGCGGCGTCGCATTCTTCGGAGTCGCCGTCAAGGTACAGTTTATCGCCGAACGACTCGGAGCATTTCCATTCGCCGCTATTATAATCATAATCCGCGCAATACCCTTGGCAACCGGCGTTGCTGACGGAGCAATCGCCGTAGTCCAAGGTGTTTTCCAAATAAGACGCGGTTTGCCCCGAGCGAGAACGGAATGTTTGGCAAGTGTTGTATTTCGGCTCGCAGGAATCGCCGTTAAACCGCCATTTCCTTTTTTCTCCGGCGCAATATCCGTAAAGCCGGCAAGATCCGTCATCGTTTTCCTTGATGCATGACTGTTCGTCCGCGCAATAATTATCGTTTCTGACAACGGCCAACCGGCTGTCGTCGCCCGAACCGATAATCTGTTCGGAAATGATTTCCGGGCCGGCGCCTTCTCGCGCGCAATAGTTTAAAGGCGCTTTCAGCACCCAAGTCGGATCAACCAATCCTTCGCACCATTGGCTGTAATATCCGCCGTACTCGTCGTTTTTGTCAAAACAAGACACTAAGTCGCCGAGGTTTTTTGTCCCGTTTGTCTTGCTGGAATTTTCCTTGATGTATTGGGCGGCTATTTCCCAGCCAACCGGCAAAATTCTGAATTTTCTTAAAATTATCATCGCCCGATACGGATAACCCTCGTTATACGGCGGCTCCAAACCTTCCGCGGTAAACCCGAATACCCCGCCGGCGTTCAAATATCCCTGTTTCATCGCCTCGCCCACGGTCATATTGTTAACCACGGCCTGCCGGAAATTATCCGTAATCACGCAGTTGGTCGGCCCGGCCTTGGTGGGGTCGGGACAAGTTATTAGCTCGGCCAAAACATCATAATCGCCCCTGACGCCGAAATTTGGCTCCATAAACTTCTTAAATCTTTTCCTGGCCGCGGCTATTCCGCCGGTGCTTGCCAATTTGTTTTTTAATTCCCCCCATTTATAACTATTATCGGGGAAGTCGCTCACCAGCCCGCCCTTAAACCATTCTTCCAATAATTTTCCGGCCAAAGTGTTGATAAAAATATCAATGGCGTCGGCGACTATATCGCCCGTGCGCACCTTTTCCCATGAGGCCTCTTCCCTGATTGGCTGGCTTGCCTTGGAACTAACCAAATCGGCCGGCGTTTTTATTCTTCCTTCAATAAGCGATCTGACCGGGCGCCAGCCCCCGCCCTCCTCTCTGTCCTTGCCTTTTTCGTTCGTGCTTTTTTCCACTTTCTGCATAATTCCGGTTTGCAAGCTCAAGGCCACTCCCAAGTCATTGGACCAAGGGTTAAACATATCCTGAAAATCGTTCAAAAAGTTGGGGTTATCCAACGCTTGCTCCCAATTCTTCTTCATTTTGGAAAAAGTACATTCCGGTTCTTTCGGACGGGCATACTGCATTAAACCAAGGTTGATTTTTAGTCTTACGGCCAAACTCGGTTCGCAAAGATTGAATTTAATCGGCCCGTTTTTCCCCAATTCTTCAATAAAAAAACCCGCGGCATTATCTCCCACGTTTTTCAGGTATTCACCCCATCCTTCGGTATAGAACATCGGCTTCTGTCCCTCATCTCCGCTCGCCAGCCATGTGGCGGTCTCAAACGCCAATCTATTCAAAAAAAAGCTTAATGATTTTTTATAAAAAACGTCAGCAACCGCTTGCGCCGACCAATTTTCCTCCAGTAAATTTTTTTCCTTCAACCAATTCTCAATTGATTGCAATATGCTTTGATC
>JALUVW010000091.1 GCA_027020105.1 Candidatus Falkowiibacteriota bacterium | reverse complement strand
GCAAGCTCTTGATTTACCTTTTAAAAATGAACGACGGGATGTATAAAATAATAAACGAACGCGCGGGAATACCCGTTGAGGATGTTAAACTTTTTTTCGCGACGGAAGCCGTTATTCGGCCGACAAAGGCGCTTAAACTATCTTTGGTTGATAAAATAATATAGCCTTTATGGCCGGGGCGGGACGCTCCGGCTTTTTATTTTGGGTTTTTTTCATTTTTTTGCTATAATAATTTTATGAACAAAAGGGGGTTAATCAAATTAAATACTCTTTACGGCATCAAAACCAATGATATTGTCTTTGGAGAGGACAAAAAATATGTTTTGAAAGTCAAGGATTTGGCTGATGAAGACCGTCCGCGCGAGCGATTGATAAAATACGGCCCGGAAGCGTTGTCCGCTCCCGAATTGCTTGCCATTGTTTTGAGCGTCGGCACCAGAAAGGAGGAGGTGATGTCAATGGCGTCCAGGATTTTTAAGGAATACGGAGAAAAGAACATTGCCAGCCAAACAAGTCCCAAAGAACTGGAAAATGAATTGGGCGTTCCATTGGCGAAATCTTGCCAAATCGTGGCCTGCTTTGAATTGGGGCGCAGGTACTTTAAAAACGCTCCCAACGGGCAAATCGTCATCAGGACGGCGAGGCAAGCGTATAATTATTTGCGCGATATGCGCGACTTGCCCAAAGAGCAGTTGCGCGGCCTTTACCTAAACAGCCGCTACCGCCTCATACACGATGAGGTGATTTCAGTCGGGAGCTTGACGGCGAATATCGTCCATCCGCGCGAAGTGTTTAAGCCGGTTTTTGAATATTCGGCGGCCGCGGTTATTATCGCCCACAACCATCCGTCCGGAAGCATCGCGCCGACGGAAGACGACATTGCCGTAACGGAGCAATTGGTGGAAGCGGGAAAGATTCTCGGAGTTAACCTTTTGGATCATATCATAATAACCAAAAATAAATTCGCGAGCGTTCCGGTTAATTATGAATAACGCGCCGTTTGAGCGTTGCCGGAAGCGGTATCTTTATGAGGCAATATAAATTATCTTCCGAACAAAACGATTTCATTGTTTGTTCCGTTACGGGAAATCGCTTGGGAGCCGTTTTGGTGCTCCATGACCGAAGCGAGAAAGAGCGGCGAAGAAAAAAATTGGAATTTCACGTCAAGTCCAATGATTATTTTGGAACATTGGCGACAATCATAGATTTTATACGCGTTGAAGAAAAGATAGTCGGCAAAAACAAAAACAAGATTTTAAAAAACATAAAAGATGATTTGCTTTATTTGCAGAATAATTACAAAATCGTCCGTAAATAATGATTAACTTGGCGTTAATTTTATTATAGTTCATCCTTTTTTGTTTTTGTAACAGCAATAATTTTGTTGACCGTTTTTTAAATTCCTGTTATTATTATAAACAGATAGGCGGAAAACAATGCCGTAAAATTCATATAATGAGATGGTTGTAAAAGTCGCTTTTTTTATAGCTTTTATAGCGAAATTTTCAAATTTTGAGCGGAATTTTTATAAATTTTGAACTTTGGGATTATGTAAACATATTAGTGATGGAATTTGGGAAAAATTACGCTAAAATTCGGAAATCGCGGCGGAAACGGACTCTTGCGGCCATCTCAATATATTATTTATATCGCGAAGTGTTTTCGCGGTGGCGAACGCGCTTCTCGTAGTTCAATCAATTGATTGATAAATTT
>JALUVW010000090.1 GCA_027020105.1 Candidatus Falkowiibacteriota bacterium | reverse complement strand
TCCATCACCGCTTTGCCGATAATTGAAACACAGGCGGGAGACGTGTCGGCGTATATCCCGACAAACGTAATCTCCATTACGGACGGGCAGATTTACTTGGAGCCGGATTTATTTTATCAAGGGAACCGTCCCGCCGTTAACGCCGGACTTTCCGTGTCTCGCGTCGGCAGCGCCGCTCAAATCAAGGCGATGAAAAAAGTCGCGGGAAAATTAAGGCTGGAAGCGGCGCAGTACAGGGAATTGGCGGCTTTCGCGCAGTTCGGGTCGGATTTGGACGCCGAAACGAAAGCCAAGCTTGAGAGAGGTAAAAGATTGATTGAAGTGTTTAAGCAAGACCAATTCAACCCCTTGCCGGTTGAGAAGCAGGTGTCAATATTTTTTGCCGCCACTCAAGGGCTTTTGGACAATGTTCCGGTGGACAAGATAATGGAATTTGAAAGCGGAATGTACGTATATCTTGAAGATAGCGGCGACGGAGTACTGAAAGAAATCGCCGAGAAAAAAGAACTAACCGACGATATCGCGGAAAAATTAACGAGAAAAATCAATGATTATAAAGATACGCTTGATTATTTGACTTAAAACCATTTTGCCAATCTTTGGCTCGGATTCGCGCGGCTTCGGCCCCGCCGAACTCCGGACCAAAGGCCGGCGGAAATCACCGTATGGCGAATACCAAAGAGATACAGAGCAGAATAAAATCGGTTAAAAGCACCCAGAAGGTAACCAAGGCCATGGAAATGGTCGCGGCTTCAAAGATGCGCAAAGCGATTGAAGCGGTGCTTAAAACCAGGACCTACGCCAATTTAAGTTGGGGCACGGTTTTAAATTTGTCAAACGCCGTTAACAATAACGGGCAGCTTCATCCTTTGCTCGCGAAAAAAGAAAAAATCAAGAGAGTCGGAATAGTTTTAATATCATCAAACAGAGGACTGTGCGGAGGGTATAACGTTAATATCATCAACAAGGTTCATAAGTCCATACAGAAGCACCATCACAAAGGGAAATTATCGGAAGTGGAGGCGGATTTCATTTTATTGGGGAAAAAAGGCGCGGCGGTCAACACTTATTTTAATTACAATATCGCGGCGGAATTCCCCAAGCTTGACGCGATTAACGAGTTGAGGGAAGTCGTGCCGGTCGCCAAGATGGTGATCCAGGATTATTTATCCGGAAAATACGACAAGGTTATGGTCGCTTTTACCGATTTCGTAAGCGCTTCCAAGCAAATACCGAGAATAAAGCAGCTTTTACCGGTTGATATTGAATCCGACAAAGAAGAGCTGGGGATTGTCGGCGGAGACACAAGGGTCGGCATTGACAAAAATTTGGTAAGCGAAAAACAGGATAAATATTTATCCGGCAGCCCTTCGGTTGACGCGGAATTGGAAAATTACAGATATAATTATATTTTTGAACCGAACGCGAAGGAGGTTTTGGACGAAATGGTTCCGCGATTGGTTGAGGTGCAGCTTTACCAAGCCTTGCTTGAATCAAACGCGTCGGAGCACAGCGCCAGAATGCAGGCCATGCACAAAGCGAACGACGCGGCAAAAGATTTGGTGGACGAGCTTACGCTTTATTTCAACAAAACAAGGCAGGCGAGCATTACGGCCGAAATAGCGGAAATCAGCGCCGGAGCGAACGCGTTGCGATAATTTTATTTGTCTGTTAAAGTTTAATTACATTTTAATAATAACGAACAATATATGTCTAAAATTGAAGAAAAAAAAATAAAACATGGTGAAATCAGGCAAATTATGGGCGTCGTCGTGGATGTCCGGTTTCAAGGTGATTTGCCGCCTATTTACACCGCCCTTGAGGCAAACGACGGAAAGAATAAACTCGTTCTCGAGGTTCAACAACACATCGGCTCCAACATGGTCAGAACAATCGCCATGGGCTCAACCGACGGCTTTAAGCGGGGCGACAAAGTCGTGAACACGGGGGAGGGCATCACCGTCCCCGTGGGCAAGGGAACCTTGGGCCGCATTTTTGACGTCTTGGGAAACACGATTGACGATAAGGGCGACGTGAAATATGAAAAAAAATATCCGATTCACAGAAAAGCCCCCGACTTTATTGACCAATCCACCAAAACGGAGATTTTGGAAACCGGAATCAAGGTTATTGACCTTATTTGCCCGATTGCCAAAGGCGGAAAAGTGGGAATGTTCGGCGGCGCCGGAGTGGGCAAGACCGTTTTAATTCAGGAGTTTATCAATAACATAGCCAAGGAGCACGGCGGTTACTCTGTCTTCGCGGGAGTGGGCGAACGCACTCGCGAAGGAAACGATTTATACGCCGAAATGAAAGAGTCGGGGGTTATTGATAAAGTGTCAATGGTATTCGGGCAAATGAACGAACCGCCCGGAGCCCGCGCGCGCGTCGCTTTGACCGGGCTTTCCATAGCCGAATATTTCCGCGATGAGCAAAATCAGGACGTGTTATTTTTTATTGACAACATATTCAGATTCACTCAAGCCGGTTCAGAGGTTTCCGCCCTCTTGGGAAGAATGCCTTCGGCCGTGGGTTATCAGCCGACATTGGCGACGGAAATGGGAGAGCTGCAAGAGCGCATAACCTCAACCAATAAAGGGTCAATCACTTCCATTCAAGCCGTGTACGTGCCGGCGGATGATTTAACCGATCCGGCGCCGGCGACGACTTTTGCCCATCTTGATTCAACCGTTGTGTTGTCAAGGGGCTTGTCGGAGCTGGGAATATATCCGGCCGTTGATCCGTTGGACTCATTCTCAACCATTCTTGACCCGAAAATAGTCGGAGATGAGCATTACCGGGTCGCCAGAGGCGCGCAGAAGATATTGCAAAGATACAAGGACTTGCAGGATATTATCGCTATTTTGGGAATTGAAGAATTGTCCGATGAGGACAAGGTAACGGTGGCAAGGGCGAGAAAGATTCAAAGATTCTTGTCGCAGCCATTTTTTGTGGCGGAAGCTTTCACCGGATCAAAAGGAAGATACGTTAAGCTGGAAGACACCGTGAAAGGCTTTGGGGAAATTATTGACGGCAAACACGATGACAAGTCGGAAAATGACTTCTATATGAAAGGCGCGATTGAAGAAGTGGGGGAAAAATAGTTAAAAGGTTTTAAAGTTTAAAAGTTCTTAAAGACTTCTGTAAATAATATTTTTCTATACTTTAAACTTTGCAAACTTTATAACTTTATGGACTAAGTTATGCCAAAGAAAACGATAAAATTTGAAATAGTAACTCCGGAAAGAGTTGTTCTCAAGGAAACAATAACCCAGGTAACCGTCCCCACTCGCGCCGGCGAGATTACCGTGCTCCCCAAGCACATTCCCTTGGTTTCAATTCTGAAGCCGGGGGTTATTGAGGTGAAAAAAGAGGACGACACCTTGGAGGTGATGTCTGTTTCCGGCGGTTTCATTGAAGTTTTAAGGGACAAGGTGGTTGTTTTGGCCGATACGGCGGAGCGGGCGGAAGAAATTGACGTTGACCGGGCCGAGGAAGCGAGAAAACGGGCCGAGGAAACAAAGAAAAACATTATCCATAAAGACGATGTTCGCTTTGCCGATTTAAGCGCGAAAATAGAAGTGGAGCTCGCCCGCACAAAAGCCGTAAAAAGATGGAAAAAAATAAAAAATATTTAAGCGCGATTTTCCTATATTTTTTTCAAGGACAATAAACCGTAGGGGCGAACCGTTGTTCGCCCCTATCGCGTATAGGCGATTAGGCTTGCGTTGTTTTTGAATATGTTGTATATTGGAAGTTATAATAATTCCGCGAATTACGAATTTATCGCAAATTTGCGAATACATAAAATAAATTTAATTTATTTTATATTCGTAAATTTATGATTCGTAGATTAATTTTATGTCAGACCAAATTATCACAAAAGAAGGATATGAAAAAATGGAAAAAGAAATAGAATATTTAACCACCGTGAAAAGAAGGGAAATAGCCGACCGAATACAGAGAGCGAAGGATATGGGAGATTTAAGCGAGAACGCGGAGTATCATGAGGCGAAAGACGCGCAAGCGTATAACGAAGGCAGAATCATAGAGTTGAAAGCGATACTTAAAAACTTAACGGTGGTTGAAAACGGCGGCGGCAAAAATGAAGTGGGCATGGGTTCGGTAATTACGGTTAAATCGGACGGCAAAGAAAAAATATACACTATCGTAAGCTTTAATGAGGCTGATCCGCTTGCCGGAAAAATTTCCAATGAATCGCCGATAGGCAAGGCGTTTTTAGGGAAAAGGAAAGGCGACAAGGTTGTGGTAAAAACCCCGAAAGGCGAAAAAGAGTATAAGATTTTAAATATCAAATAAACCAAGGCAGAATACCATATATTTATACCAAGAGACTAAGTCTCCAATTGGAGACTTAGTCTCTTTTTATTGTTCTTTAATATCTTGCAACTTATCTAAAGATGTTAAAAAATCCGCATTTTTTGACTTTACGCGTAAAATGTCGTAAAATAATAACTGTAACGGTTAATTCGCAAATACGCGCGAACGCCGCGATTGAAGAGGCGTTAACCGCTTAATCGTATGCTTGCCGGCGCAAGAATGTTCGCGCCGCTTAATATAATATTATATGGAAAAAGGCAATAAAATCAGTGAACGCGACGAGCGCGTCAAAAAACTCCGGGAGTTAAAAAAATTAAATATTAATCCTTACCCGGCAAAAGCGAAAAGGACTCATACGATTGAGCGGGTCTTGGCCGATTTTGAAAAACTGGAAAAAGACGGGGCGGAAATAGCCATTGTCGGACGGTTAAGAGGATTGCGCGGACACGGCAATTTGACGTTTGCCAATCTTGAAGACGGCTCGGGAAGAATTCAGATTGCCGTTTCAAAAAAAGAAGTGGGGACGGATAATTATAAGATTTTCACAAAATTGATTGATATGGGCGACTTCATTGAGGTTAGGGGAGTTTGTTTTAAGACTCACAAGGGCGAAAACAGCGTAATGACAAAGAAATGGAGAATCTTGACCAAGGCGTTAAGGCCCTTGCCGGATAAGCATAAGGGATTGCAAGATGAAGAGGAGAGACTCAGAAAAAGATACCTGGATATTTTGTTTAATCCGGGAGTACGGGAAATGGTAGAGAAAAAAGCGGTATTCTGGAATTCCATGCGAGAATTTTTAATCAAAAGGGGCTTTTTGGAGGTGGAAACTCCGGTTTTGGAAAACACCGCCGGCGGCGCCGACGCCCGGCCGTTCGTCACGCATCATAACGCTTTGGATATTGATGTGTATTTAAGGATTTCAATGGGCGAGCTATGGCAAAAACGGCTGATGGTTGCCGGCTTTGAAAAAACTTTTGAAATCGGGCGGCAGTTCAGAAACGAAGGAATGTCTCCCGAGCACTTGCAAGATTATACGCAGATGGAGTTTTATTGGGCGTACGCGGATTACAAAGACGGGATGCGGCTGGTTGAAGAATTATATAAGTATATTGCCGAGCGGACGTTCGGAACGCTTAAATTCAAGATAGGCAAGTTCAACGTTGACTTGGGGGGCAAATGGGAAATTTACGATTACAGGGAAACCATAAAAAAACGCGCCGGCGTTGACGTGTTAAACGCCGACATTAAGCAAATCGAAGAGAAACTGAAAGAGCTAAAGATTGATTACGATAAAAAGGGATTTAATTTGACGCGCGCCGTGGATAATTTATGGAAGTATTGCAGGAAGAGTATCGGCGGACCGGGATTTTTAATCAATGTGCCCGTGTTTATGGAGCCGTTGGCGAAAAGAATAGAGGGCAACGAGGACTTTGTCCAACGTTTTCAAGTTATTTTGGCCGGCTCCGAAATGGGCAAAGGCTACAGCGAGCTTAACGATCCGCTGGATCAGGCGGAAAGGTTCGCCGAGCAACAAAAATTGCGCGACGCCGGCGACGACGAGGCGCAAATGGAAGATAACGAATTCGTGGAAGCGCTGGAATACGGTATGCCCCCGACTTGCGGATTCGGCATCAGTGAAAGATTGTTTTCGTTTTTAATGAACAAGCCGGCGCGGGAATGTCAGATATTTCCGCTAATGAAACCGAAAAACAAGTAATTTATTTTAGTAAGATTAAAAATAAAATGAATCCCGTTAGAGAAAACTATATGTGGTATACATACGTTCTACAAAGTAAAAAAGACAAGCGATGGCATATTGGCTGTACGGTTGATTTACGGAAGCGTTTTAAGAAATATAATCAATAACTTAGTATCATCAACAAAAGGTCGAAGACAGTTTATTTTAATTTATTATGGGACATGTCTTAATAAAAAAGACGCTTTTGCTCGAGAAAAATATTTAAAATCAGGCATGGGCAAAAGATATTTAAGGAATCGCTTAAAACGCTTCCTTTCTCTAACGGGATGAAAAGAGTAATGGTGTTCGGAACATTTGATATATTACACGAAGGACATAAGAATTTTTTTAAGCAGGCGCGCGAATTCGGGAATTATCTGATTGTGGTGGCGGCGAGAGACAGGACCGTTTTAAAAGTTAAGGGGAAATTGCCCCTGAATAATGAAAAAATAAGATTGAACAATATTATTAAAAGTAATTTGGCCGATAAGGCGATTTTGGGGGATTTGAAAGATAAGTATAAAAAAATAAAAGAATTAAAACCGGATGTTGTTTGCCTCGGATACGATCAGAACAGCTTTGTTGACGGGCTTAACGAATTGAATGTTAAGACAATTAAACTAAAACCGTATAAACCGGAAATTTACAAGTCGTCAAAAATAATAAAATACTCTTAATTCTGTATTTATAATTCAAATTTATGTTAGACATTAAATTTATCCGGGAAAATCCGGAAGTCGTGAAGGAAAATTGCAAAAATCGTTTGGTTGATGTTGATATTGACAGGCTTTTAGATTTGGACAAGAGGCGAAGGGAATTAACGGCCGAAATTGACTCAATGCGGTCAAAAAGAAAAGCCGGTTCCAAGACAAAGCCCTCGGAAAAAGAAATTGAAGAAATAAAAGCCCTTAACAAAGAAATAAAACGATTGTCCGATGAGCGGGAATTGATAACCGGGGAGTATGACGAGTTATTGTTCAGGGTGCCCAATTTGACCCACAAAGACGTGCGCGTAAGCCAAAATGAAGAAGACAATCCCGTAATCGGCGCGTATAAAGAGCCGACCAAGTTTGATTTTAAGCCTTTGGACCATGTTGAAATTTCCAAAAACTTGGACCTGATTGACTTTGAACGCGCCGCGAAAGTGACAGGCGCCAAATTTTACTACTTAAGAAACGAGCTTGCTTTGATGGACATAGCTTTAATCCAATACGCTTTTGAGGTGTTGTTAAAACACGGCTATACTCCGTTTATTACCCCCGATTTGGCGAAAAAAGAGATTCTTGAAGGGTTGGGCTTTAACCCGAGAGGAGAATCAACGCAAGTGTACAACATTGAAAATACCGATTTGAGTTTAATCGGAACGGCCGAAATCACTTTGGGCGGCTACCATAAAGACGAAGTTTTGGACGAAAAAGAGCTGCCGAAAAAATACGCGGCCCTGTCCCATTGTTTCCGCACGGAAGCGGGTTCGTATTCAAAATTTTCCAAAGGCGTATTTCGCGTCCACCAATTCACCAAAGTGGAAATGTTTCAATACGCGACGCATACCCAAAGCGAAGCCGCCCATCAAGAAATGCTGGACATTGAAAAGCGAATTTTTGAAGGGCTTGACATACCGTTTCGCGTTGTTGACCATTGCACGGCCGATTTGGGCGCTCCGTCCGCCAGAACCTACGATTTGGAAGCGTGGATGCCCGGCAAACCGAACAAACAAGGGGATTTAGGCGATTGGGCCGAAATCACGTCAACCTCAAATTGCACGGATTATCAGGCGCGCGGCCTCAATATCAAATACAGGGACGGTAACGGGGAAAAACGTTTTGTCCATACTCTCAACGGCACGGCGATATCAAACCAAAGGGCGCTAATCGCCATTTTGGAAAACTATCAGCAAAAAGACGGATCGGTGGTTGTCCCCGAGGTCTTGCGGAAATATATGCCGAACAACTTAAAAGTCATAAG
>JALUVW010000089.1 GCA_027020105.1 Candidatus Falkowiibacteriota bacterium | reverse complement strand
GATTCTTCGCCGCTGGCGTAGAAAACCGGCATAGGATTAACACGGAAGTCCGAAGTCCGACTTCGCCTCCCCGAAGTCGGACTTCCTTTGGCAACGGCGCTAGCGATTTGCGCCACGATTGTTGACTTGCCGATTCCGGGTTCGCCGGAGAGAAGAATCAGCGATCCGGGAACGATTCCTCCGCCCAAGACGCGATCAACTTCGCCGATATTCGTTTTAATCCGCGTAGAGACGAGGCAGTGCCTCGTCTCTATATTGTTGAAGTCAATAATTTCAGCAGGAACCGCGGGCAGTTTCGCGCTTCCTGTTTTTTTCGCGTCCACGGTCTGCTCCCGCAAGGTCCCCCAAGCGCCGCATTCGGAACAACGCCCGTTCCATTTGCGGAACTGGGCGTCGCAACGCGAGCAGATGAAGATGGTTTGGAGCTTAGACATAAGTATAAATTCAAAATTACAAATCCTGAATAAATTGCAATTTTCAAAATCCAAAATTCAAAATCATTTTAAATTAACAATCAGAGTTATGGCAGATTTTGGGAATTGTGATTTTGGATTTATTTGGAATTTGGCGCTTTGAATTTGTAATTTAATGTTTATTTTTGTTTGCTTAGCTCAGCTTCTATTACCTTCCTCAACTCATCCAAGCCGGCTTCTCCCGAGACTTTTTGCTTGTTGATAAAAATAAACGGCACGCCGTTAATGCCCAAGGCGTTTGCTTCAACTATATTATCGTCAACCGATCCTTTGGCCTCGTCGCTTTCCAAGCATTTTTCAAATTGCTTTAAGTTTAAATTCAACTCCCGCGCGATCTCCAAAAAAATTCGTTTACTGAAATTGCCGTTTTTTTCAAAAAGAAGATTGTGGTAAGGCCAAAACTTGTTTTGTTCGGCGCCGCAGCGGGCGGCGACGGCGGCTTGGTAGGATGCCGCCTCGGGGTCGTCTATCGGGTAGTCTTTCCAGACGAGCCGAATTTTGCCTTCATACTCTTTCATAATTCGGCTTAACGCTTTTTCCCGCTTTCGGCAAAAATCGCATTCAAAATCCGAGAATTCAACAACGGTAACGCCCGCGTCGGCGTTTCCGATGCTAGGATCGGCGCCATTGACGATCGGGCCGTCAATCAAATCTTTCAACTCCATCACCTTGGTTATAAACGGGTCGTCGGTGTTAAAAAGATTATCCGAGAAATATTGATTTTGTTGCCGCGCGACGGGATTTTTCGCGATATTTCCCGCGGAGTGTTCCGTCAGAATACGGTTTAAAAAATAAATAAACACGGGCAGCATAACCAGCATCGTTATTGACGCCGCGGCAAAAAACGGTACCGGCGATTTTGGTTGTTTTAAAAAATTGAACATATTTTTGGTAAACGACGGAAAATATTTTTTCCGTTAAGGAATTTGAATATTGGAATAACGGCGGCGCGAATTGTTTCGCTTCGCCGAAAGAAACGCCGTTAAGCTCGGTTTACGGCGTTTTGGGCGCGTATTTCCGCTGCCTGTCGCTTGCTTGCCGTCGCTTATGTTTATTTTAATTTAATTTTGTATAGTTTTCCCGTGGTTTCATCCGTGAAATAGAGGTATTTTCCGTTATCGGAGATGATTATGTCGGACATATTATAGCTTCCGTCAGGAACGGCCACCAGTTTTTTCATGCCGGTGCGGGTGTCGATTTTATAAAGGTTGTCCTTGGTGTTTTTCGCCAATTCGGGGAATAATCCGGCGCCTTCCTCCAAATTTTCCGGCACGGCGCAGTATAAACTCGTATCACCGGCAAACGCGCACTTGTCGGCCCATGTTTCCACGTTTAAGTTTTTTTTGCCGGAGCCGATGCTTTCTCCGCGAGCGTTTACAATCCATAAATTCGGCTTCAAGTCGGTTTTTGAAGAATAAACGCTGTACAATAATTGATTTCCGCTCGGCTGCCATTTTGGCTGAAAACCGCGGCCGTCAATGGTGGTTGATTTAAAATTTTCGTTGTTCAATCCGACAAAGAACACTTCTTGGCGGTCAAAGTCAATTCCCTCGGTGTACATGGCGACGGTTTGGCCGTTGGGAGACCATGAAGGATAAACCGTGGCGTCTTTTTCGCCCAAAGGTTCAATGGCGCGCGTTTTTGATCCGTCGTCGTTGACTATCGCCAGCCAGCGGTTGTCCGGATCGTCTCCCATGCTCTTCATAACGATTTGCTTTCCGTTGGGCGAGAAATCAAAGTCTTTCCAATGTTTCGGCAGGGTAATTTGTTTATTGGTTGAAAAATCGTAAATAATGTTGGCTCCGTCCGGATATTCCAAAATCGCCTTTTTTTTGTTCGGCGACCATACGACGTTTTTCACGGAATGAAATATCTTGTCGGTGAGGGGCGTGATTTTTCCGTTATTGTCAACGCGATAAAACTTGCCGTCGTTTTTGTTGTAATACCGCACGTAGCCGTCGGCGTCCAATGACGCGCTTAAGCTGGCGGCGTCGTTTAATTGGCTGACTTTGGTCAAGCCGCCGTTGGCTGTTTCGTCGGCGCCCCCAATCGCGTTTCCGGTCGGAACCGGAAGGCGGTTTCTTTTGAACGGAGCGGCGTTTTCCCCCAACTCCCTCCGCGTTCTTTCTTCCGCCGTCGGCAAGGCGCCGGCGGGAGTGACGGTCGCGATACCGGATTCATCGGTCGGCGGCGCCGGCGGAATCGGCTTGAAAAACACCGCGTAAAGCAGGTATCCGAAAAATAAAACCGCGGCGATAAAGCCGGACAAAATAAAGAGTTTTTTGTATTTTGCGAAAATTTCCATTTGCTTTGTTTTAAAATAATATTTATGTTATAATAAATATAGATGTGTAAAAGTGTCTTGTTTTAATTATATAATAATTCCGGCATTTAAACAATAGCGCATTTAAACAATAGCGGTCGTATGGCGGCCGTTGAACGAATAACAAACAATAAATGATAAAAATATTAAGAATGAGCAAATTCAAAATTCCAAGCCAAAAACTCGGTTTCAAGCAAAGCGAGAGAATATTGTTTCAATAATCAAGATTTTGAATTTCGCGCTTTTAAATTATGGGCCTTTTTTCTTCAAACAGAAGCTACTTGGGCGTTGATATCGGCACTTTTGGCGTTAAAATCGTTGAATTGAAAAAAGAAGGCGGCCAGCCGCGCCTTTTTAGCTACGGCTTTAGCGAGAATAAAGACATTAAAGCCAATGACAACAAAAAAAACGATACTGATTACATCGCGGGCGTCATTAACAAAATTTGGCGAGAGGCGGGAATGGTAAGCAGAAACGCGATAGCGGCTTTGCCCACCTTTTCGGTGTTTTCTTCGGTTTTGAATTTATCGCACATCTCCAAGAAGGACTTGACATCGGCGGTTCATTGGGAGGCCAAGAAGGTTATTCCTCTGCCCTTGGAAGAAATGATTTTGGATTGGAGGGAGATTAAAGACGAGAACAAAGACGAAAAAGATAAAAAAAACCTGAAAGTGTTTTTGACCGGCGCGCCCAAGGTTCTCGTGAAAAGATATATTGAAATTTTTAAAAAATCGCAAATAAATTTGTTAAGCCTGGAAACCGAAACGTTTTCTTTGGTCAGGTCGCTTATGGGCAACGACAAATCAACCGTTATTATCGCGGAAATCGGCGCCAACACCACCGACATCGCCGTGATTGACCGCGGCGTGCCGATACTTTCCCGCAGTATTGACATCGGCGGCTTAACCATTACCAAGGCCATCAGCGCCAATTTAAACATCGGCATAGAGAGAGCGGAGCAGTTTAAATACGATATGGGCGTAAGCTCGGTTGAGTCGGATTCAAGCGTAATTCCGAAAACGATCGCCGAAACAATTTCTCCCATTATCAATGAAGTCAAATACACTTTGAATTTGTTTGAAAACAAGAACAATAAAAAGATTGAGAAAATAATTTTTTCCGGCGGATCCGCCATGTTGACCGATTTTGCCGACTATTTGTCCAAAGTTATTGATAAAAAAGTTATTATAGGAAATCCATGGGCCAGGGTTTCGTATCCGGCCGAGCTGAAGCCGACGCTGGACGAAATAGGTCCCCGCATGTCAATAGCCGTCGGCTTGGCGTTAAGGCAATTGGAATAGGCATTGGGCGTAAAACTTGTTTTCGCGAATTTTAAATTATAAGTTTTGCGGCTTTCAATTTTATATGTCTGACATAAATTTCTTGGCAAACCAAAAAAACGCCCCCAAGAAGAAGCGGAGCGACAAAGGCAAGGAACGGGAAATAAAATGGACGAACCCGGACAAGAACAATGTTTCTTACGCCAAAGATTCGGATAATAAAAAAATTTCCGGGAGCAAATCCGGCAAATTTGATTTTTTCGGATTGCTTTCTTTTTTAAAGAAAAAGAAAAACGATAAGGAATCGGCGCGCCAAGAACAGCCTGAACGTTATCGGCAAGAAAAGCCAAAACCGGTTGTCGGGAGCGCAATAAACGAACCGGCCGCGCCGGAAAGAAACAAAGCGGAAGAAAAAAAAGGCCATGGATTTTCATTATGGAAAGAAAAATTTCCGTCTGTTGAAAAAATACCGGAAAAACCGGCGCCAAAACCGGCCAAAAAGGGGATAAACGCGAAAAGCAACGAGAAAAGAGCGGGGCGCGCCGCCCCAAAAGACGCGGAAACGGAAAACAAAAAGCAATGGGAGAAAGCGGACATTTTGGAAACGAATTTAATCAAAGGAGAGCTGGCTTCGTTTTTTAACTGGAAAAAAGGCATTTTGGTTTTGGCGGTTTATTCGGTGTTAAGCGCCTTGGTGGTCGCGGGGCTTTACGGAGGGTTATTGTTTTGGGAGCGGCAAATAAAAAAAGAAGGAAACGAATATTCAAGCAGAATACGCGATTTGGACGAACGGGTCATTAAACCGCTTGAAGAGGAAGCGAAAAAGATTTTGGCGGAGCAAGAAAAAATAAAGCTGGCGGAATATGTCCTTCGCAAGCATATTTATTGGACGAATTTTTTTAAATTCCTGGAAGACAATACTTTGACCGAAGTTTATTACACTTCAAGTTTTTCCGGCGATATTAACGGGGAGTATGTTCTTCCGGCAAGAGCCAAAGATTTTAAAACGATCTTGGAGCAGGTGAGCGTTATGCGGGCGAACGACAATGTCAAGAAAGCGACGGTAAGCGGCGGCTCGGTGGTGTCTTCGGCCGGCGGCGAAAACGAAAAGGATGATGTCGGCGGAGTTAATTTTAAGCTGGATCTGTCAATCAATCCGAGCATATTCACAAAATAAATTAAAGCATTCGGTTATGAGCATAATAAACGCGCAAATAAAAAACAATATTAATATTTTTTTAGATCGTTATTTTGGCGCGATAGCGATTATCACGGCCGTTATTGTTTTGGTTTTGGGTAATTTGCTTTTGGTTTGGCCGAAGTACAAGCAAATAATCAATGACATTGAATCGGCTGAAAAAAAAGAGAGCTTGGATTACGCGAAACGGCAAAAATATTTAAACCAGCTGAAAGAGTTAAAGTCGGAATACCAAAAAATAAGCCAAGACGACATTAAAAAAATAGAAATTATGCTGCCCCAAGAAAACAATAAGGAGGAACTGCTCGCCCAAATGGAGAATCTTATTTCAAAGAACGGATTTTTGTTGACCGATTTGCGCGTTGAAGATGTTGCCGCCAAGCAGGAAAGCTCCGCCGGCGCGGCGAAAGGGCAAAGCGCGGGCGATAAAGGCCTCATCGTTCAGGCGGCCAAGCCCGGCTTAAACAAAGTTAAAATCAACATAAACGTGGTCGGGACGGATTATGAGGGATTAAAAAGACTGCTTGGCGTGATTGAAAATAATTTAAGGTTAATGGACGTAACCAATTTGTTTTTTGATCCGGAAGGCAGAAAATCGTCGTTGGAAATGTACGCTTATTACGTGGATCGACTTAATTAACCCCAAGCAGTTTAAATATTCATCTGTTCTTTGAACCGAATGTTAGGCAAAACATATTTTCCGCCAACTGCCGCCGCCCCTCGCGAAGGGCGGGGCCGCGTTAGCTCTTGGCTTGAAGCTTTAAAATAATTTGGCAACGCGCGCGAATGCTATAAATATGTGTTTACGCCTAACTTG